>JAUVWB010000414.1 GCA_030604345.1 Desulfofustis sp.
ATGCGAATGACCTGGGAATCGATTTTCGGACGGGGGTGAAAGTGGTCCGGAGACAGGGTCAAAAGTCGTTCGATCCGCGCACAACTCCCCAATAGGACGGTGGGGATGCCGTACGGTTTGGTGTTCGGTGCGGCGCTCAGCCGGTCAGCCACCTCTTTTTGCAACATGACCACCACCTGATCGATCACCTGACGATACTCGATGATGCGGAAGATGAACGGGTTGGAGATGGAATAGGGGAGATTGGCGATGATCTTCAACCGCTGACCGGCCGGATCGAACACCTGGGCCAGATCGATACGCAGGATATCGCCATGCACCAGCGAGACGTTGGTCGGTAAAACATGTTCCTGCTCGTGATAGCGGATCAAGCCCTGATCCAGTTCGATGCCGATTACCTGGTTCACCACCGCCGCCAGCGGTATGGTCAAGGCGCCAAGGCCGACGCCGACCTCGACGACCCGATCGGCAGGGCTGAAGCCGGCAGCCGAAACGATGGACGCGGCGGTGGCGCGGTGAATCAAAAAATTCTGTCCCAAACGTTTCGATGGGGCAAGGTGATGCTCCAGCAAGGTGTTTTTGACTGATTTCGGTCGGTTCACGGGACCCTCCTGCTCGGCCTTCAGCGCAGAATATGTTTGCTGGAGCGTTTCTGCCGATAGTGGACAATGAGGCAGTGGAAGAGGTAATAGCTGGCTATCCCGGGAAGCAGGGCCAACAGGGCGCCGCCGATCATCATGACCGTGAAGGTATCGAGGCCGAGATCGGTTAACGCCTGCAGACGGGCGGCCAGGTTGTGGTTCCCGTCGAGCAGGTGCAAGACGGATGAGACGTGCAGCCAGTCCAACTGATGGTGGGTAACCAGATTGCCGATCTTAAAGGAGAGGAAATAGATTGGCAGCGTCGTCAACGGGTTGCAGACTGCGAAACTGGTGATCAGCCCGGCCAGAAAGGACGTTCCGCTCAGCAGCGAGAGCAGGAAAACCATAAGGGTATGAAACGGGATGGTGGGGGTCAGGCCGACAAATACCCCGATCGCGGCTCCACCGGCAATGGCGTGCGGTGTTCCTTTCGTTCTGAGGAGCCTCAGATAGGCAAACCTGGCGGAGCGTTTGAGGTTCATGGCGCTAATGGCCCAGCCTGGAGCGGGAGAACACGTCGTCGTCCCAGCTGCCGCGATCGCCGTTGACATAGCGCTGCAGACCGGCAAAGGCGATCATCGCGGCGTTGTCCGTGCAATGGGCCGGGGCCGGCAGGTACAGGTGCAGTGACGCCTCGGTGCAACGACGCAGCAATTCCCGGCGCAGAGTCAAATTGGCCGAGACACCGCCGCCGATGACCATGTGGGAGAGCGCTTCGGTATGGGCGGCGCGGATACTTTTTTCCACCAGAACCTCGACAATAGCCTGCTGCAATGAGGCGCACAGGTCGTAAATTGCCTGCCGGGGCACCTCGTTACGGGAGGTGAGTTGCTTGTGGAGCTGCTGGGTGGCGGTTTTCAGGCCGCTGAAACTGAAATCAAGGG
>JAUVWB010000053.1 GCA_030604345.1 Desulfofustis sp.
TCCGGGCTCTGGGCGGCCATGCCGAGCAGCATGTTGCGCGCCTCGATCAGCTTCTCGTGGCCGAGATTGCCCCGGTCCTGCAGATAGAGGTCAAATCCGGTGGCTAGGCCGAGGGCCGGGATGGCCGGGATGTTGAAGGCAAAGATCTGGGCCTCCTTGATCTGCATGAACCGGCCCATGGCCCGACCGATGATGGCGTTGACCGACTGGTCGGGACGTTTCCGCTCATCCCAGTGTTTCAGCTGGGCAAACGCCATGCCGTTGTTCTGGCCGCTGCCGGCGAAACTGAAGCCGGCCACGGCGAATACCGCATTGACGTTTTCCGCCTCGTTTTTCAGATAGTGATCGCGGACCTGGTTGATGACCTCCTGGGTCCGCTCCAGCGTGGCGCCGGCCGGCAGCTGGATCATGGTCAGGAAGACGCCCTGATCTTCCTCGGGGATGAACGAGGTGGGCAACTTGGAGAAGAGAAACACCATGCCGCCCACCAGCAGCAGATAGATCAGTCCGAACCGTCCGGTGCGGCGCAGGGCGTAGCCGACGGTCTTCTGATAGCGGTCGGTGCCGCGGTTGAAGGTGCGATTGAACCAGCCGAAGAAACCGCGCTTGCGCGCATGCTTGTGCGGGTCGATCGGTTTCAGCATGGTGGCGCACAGCGCCGGGGTAAGGATCAGGGCCACCAGGACGGAGAGCACCATGGCCGAGACGATGGTCAGCGAGAACTGGCGGTAGATGGCGCCGGTGGAGCCGCCGAAAAAGGCCATCGGCACACAGACCGCCGAAAGCACCAGGGCGATGCCGATCAAGGCGCTGGTGATCTGATCCATGGATTTCCGGGTTGCCTCAACCGGGGAGAGGCCTTCCTGGGACATGATCCGCTCGACGTTTTCCGCGACAACGATGGCGTCGTCCACCAGCAGGCCAATGGCCAGAACCATGCCGAACATGGTCAGGGTGTTGATGGAAAAGCCGAAGGCGGCCATGATACCGAAGGTGCCGAGCAGGACCACGGGCACGGCGATGGAGGGAATCAGGGTCGCCCGGAAGTTTTGGAGGAAGAGGAACATGACGAGAAAGACGAGGATGATCGCCTCGATCAGGGTCTGCGCCACCTCCTCGATGGAGATTTTGATGAAGGTCGTGGTGTCGTAAGGATAGACCACGTCGATGCCGGCCGGGAAGAACGGTTTCAGTTCCTCCACCTTGGCCCGGACCGCCTCCGAGGTGTCCAGGGCGTTGGCGCCGGTGGCCAGCATGATGGCCATGCCGCCCGACGGCTGACCGTTGTAAGTGCCGAACGCGGCATAGCTCTCACCGCCGATCTCGACGCGGGCTACGTCGCGCAGCCGGATCTGGGAACCGTCCTTGTTGACGCGCAGCAAGATGTTGCCGAATTGCTCGGGCGAACTGAGCTTGGTCTGCGCCATCATGCTGGCGGTGACCTGCTGTCCGGCTATCGAAGGGGCACCGCCCAGATCGCCGACCGCCACTTGGTTGTTCTGGGCGCGGATGGCGGCGGCCACGTCGCTCGGTGTCATCTGGTAACTGGTCAGCTTGTGCGGATCGAGCCAGATGCGCATGGCGTACTGGCTGCCGAATACCTGAATGGAGCCGACACCAGGCGTCCGGCTGAGCGGGTCGCGCAGTTCCGAGACCATGTAGTCGGAGAGGTCGCGTTGATCCATGTTGCCATCGGTGGAAATGAGGCCGACGATCATCAGGAAGGTCGAGTTCGATTTGTTGACCTGGACGCCTTGCTCTTGCACTTCCTGGGGCAGCAGTCGCAAGGCCTGCTGCAGTTTGTTCTGTACCTGGACCTGGGCGATATCCGGATCGGTACCGGATTCGAAGGTCAGGGTGATGGAGACCGAGCCGTCGGAGGAACTCTGGGCGTTCATGTAGAGCAGGTTGTCCAAACCGGTCATGTTCTGCTCGATGATCTGGGTGACGCTGTCTTCGACCGTCTGCGCCGAGGCGCCAGGATAGCTGGTGGTGACGCGTACCGAGGGCGGCGCGATCTCAGGGTACTGCGAGACCGGCAGGCGAAAGATCGACAGGGCGCCGGCCAGCATGATGACGATGGCGATGACCCAGGCGAAGATCGGGCGATCGATGAAGAATCTGGCCATGGCTTACTCCGTTTTGGCAGCGGTGGTGGCCGGTTGGCCGTCGACGACGGGGGCTTCGGCGACGGTGACCGGCATGCCCGGTTTGACTTTCTGGATACCGGCGACAACGACCCGTTCGCCCGCCGTCAACCCGCTGGCGATGAGCACCTGATCGCCCCGATTTTGCTCGATCTCGATGATCCGGCCGGCCACGGTGTTATCACCGTCCACCACCAGAACGGTGGCCTGGCCGCGACTGTTGCGGATGACGCTGGCCGCCGGCACGAGAATGCCGTCAGGCCGGGTTCCCTTGGCGATCCGGGCTCGGACGAACATGCCGGGGAGCAGCTCCTGGTCGGGGTTGTCGACGATGGCTCGCATGGTGACGGTGCCGGTCGACTGATCGACCGAGACGTCGGAGAACTCCAGGTAGCCTTCACGGCCATAGAGAGAGCCGTCGTCGAGGATGACGGTGACCGGCGAACGGAGCTGCCGATCGGTGGTGATCTGTCCCGCCGCCAGCTCCTTTTTCAAACGAAGCAAGTCGGTGCTGGACTGGTTCAGGTCCACGTAGATCGGGTCCAGTTGCTGGATAATGGCCAAGGCCATGGACTGCTGGGCGGTAACCAGGGCGCCTTCGGAGACCATGGATTTGCCGATGCGACCGGAGATGGGGGCGGTGACCCGGGTGTAGTCGAGATCGATGCGGGCCTTCTCCAGGGCCGCTTTGGCTGCCGCCACCTCGGCGACGGCCTGTTTCCAGGCCGCTTCCACTTCGATCTGATCCTGCTCGCTGACCGCTTTGGTACGCACCAGGGTCCGGTAGCGTTCAGCCTTTTGCCGGGTCGATGCCTCCACTACCTCGGCTTTGGCCAGAGCCGCCTTGGCGCTGTCGAAATTGGCCTGATACAGGGCCGGATCGATCTGGTACAGGAGTTCCCCGGCCGAGACTTCGCTGCCTTCGGTGAACAACCGTTTCTGGACGATACCGCTGACCTGGGGGCGAACCTCGGCGATGCGAAACGCCGCGGTCCGTCCCGGCAGTTCCGCGACCAATTCGACCGGCTGAGTGTTCAGGGTGACGACATTTACTTCCGGGGGCGGCGGTGCCGGCCGGGCCGCCTGCTGTTCATTTTTGCAGCCGCCGGTGGCCGTCAAGACGGCGGCGGTTACGATGAAAACTGCGCTACGTAAGGGTCTGTTCATGAGGATCATCCTTGTTGCGATGATTGATGGGAAGTGATGAGGGTTCGTTATATACATACTTTCGTGTATGTATGCAACAGGAATGTAGAGATAGTCCTTTTTTCTCACGGACTACCGGCGGGCAACAACCGCAGCCGTGCCCGGACGGGTGCGCTCCCACTCCGAGCGAGGCGGTGCCGGCGGCGGTGCGATCTGCGTCAATGGCGCCGATGGTTTTCGGTGGCCACGGTCAGCGAGCGATCCGGGGCGACGGTGAAGGTGATGGTCCCGTCCCGGTCGGTGCGCAACACCTGTACCCCGGCCGCCTCCAGTCGCTCGAGCACGACAGGATGCGGCGCCGCGATGCGATTATCCGCCGCACAGCCGATCAGGGCGTAGGTGGGCGACACGCGCTCGAGCAACGGCGGTGACGTGGCGTCGCCGGCCCCGTGATGGGCGACCTTGAGCAGGTCGGCGCGCAGGTCGTCGGGGCGAGACAGCAGGGCCTTTTCCCACGGCCCGCCGATATCTCCCAGGTGCAACAGCCGAAAGTCGTGGAAGCGGATCAGCAGGGCGAGCGACGAACCGTTGATGTCGTCCTGCGGGGTCGGGGGCGTCTGCGGATGCAGAACGGAGATCTCCAGATCGCCGCAAAAAAGCCGGTCCCCTCTTTGCAGAGCGGTAATGGGCAGGTTCCGGCGCAGGGCGAGATAGTCGTCGAAGTACTCGTGAGCGGGGTTGCTGCCGCCGTTGTCGAAGGCACGGGCGATGCCGATTCGGGGAACGATGTCGAACAGGCCGCCGAAGTGATCGAGGTGGGGATGGCTGACGACCACCAGGTCCAGGTGGTCGACGTCCAGCCCGAGGATGGCCTCGGTTACCCGATGGCCGTGCAGCAGGCCGCCGGCATCGATCAAGGCGGTACAGCCGCCGGGCTGGTGCAGGAGCAGCGGGTCGCCCTGACCGACATCGAGCATGGTGATGGTCAGCTCCCCCGGTTGCCTGCTGCAACTCGCCAGGAGCCAGGCGGTTAACACGATAACCAGCAAGCCGCCGGCGCGGCTGGCGGCGAGTCGGTGGCGGGCAATCGAGGTCATTGTCGTTGCGGTATCGGGCAGCCGATTGACCGGGCCTGTTTGAGAAAATAGTCGTCGGTCATGCCGGCGATAAAGTCACGCACGCGGGCCGCGGCCGGCTGACGGCTGGTGTAGCTTGCCTCCAGATCGCCCATCAGATCCACGTCCAGCTCGGCGGCCGTGCCGTTCTCCAGGTGTTGCAGATAGAAAGCAAAGAGCGACTGGTAACAGCGCTCGATAAGCGGCATGTGTTTCTGGGTCTCCGGGGTGAGGTAGATGCAACGGTAATTGAACCGTTTCAGTTCGCCGAGCGCTTCGGCGACCGGGTCGCTGAAGCCGATAGAGTGAGAGCCGGATGGTATCTCCGTTCCGGGGGCAGCCACCCGGCTGTGGGTGATCAGGTCGGTGACCAGGTTGTAGACGATGGAACCGTTGGTGGCTCCGAGCCGCTCCCGGCAGCGGCCGGGGATGTCGTCGCGACGGATCAGGCCAAGGACGATGGCGTCTTCGATATCCCTGCCGATATAGGCGATGGTGTCGGCCAGTCGGACCACGCAGGCCTCAAGCGTCATCGGCCGCAGTTCGTGTCCCGGATCGGCGGCTTTGGCCCGGATTTTGCGGTCCAGCTCGGTGAAATCGGTAAGCGGTTCGGGGGAGAGTCGGTAGGTGTTGGTCTCTCCGTCGTGGCAGAGAATGCCGTCCAAGGTCTGCAAGGTCAGATTCCAGCCTCGCCCTTTGCGCTCCAGACGATCCAGGGCTCGGACCGATTGGATGTTGTGCTGAAACGGCTGCAGCCCATGGCGTCGGCAGAGTTTGGCGAGGAAGTGTTCGCCGGCGTGGCCGAACGGCGGATGGCCGATGTCGTGGCCCAGGGAAATGGCCTCGATCAGATCTTCGTTGAGTCTGAGGAAACGGCCGATGGTGCGGGCGATGCGTGAAACCAGTTGGACGTGGAGGACCCGATGGGTGATGTGGTCGTTGTCGATCAGGCAGAATACCTGGGTCTTGTCGATATATCTCGTATAGGCCCGGGAGTGGAGGATGCGGTCGGCATCCAGGGCGAACTGCTGCCGATAGCCGATTCGCTCTTCGGTGGCCCGGCGCCGGCCGTCATGGGAGAAAGCGGCAGCCGGCGAGAGGCGTGCGGCCTCTTCGACGCCAAGGGCGTCGAGCCGTTTGAATACGCTTTCCTGTGGGTCGGTGTTGCTCATGGTCATGGAGGTGAAATGGTTTCGCCATACAGCATAATCAGTTCGCCGCCTCCTGTCGATAGTCGCTCAGGGGCCGGTGGGCGGCCGCGCCGACGGATTTGCGGTCGCATTTACCGGCGGACGTTTTATAATGGTCGGATCGGTTCACTCAACGGTGTGGCCTGTTTCGGGCTGTTAAAAAGGAGTAAGCATGAAAGTAACCATTGAATATTGTGCCGTCTGAAAATATGAGCCGCGCGCTTCCAGTCTGGGAGACGAGCTGAACAAACGGTACGGTGCCGAAGTGGAGTTGATTGCTTCTTCTGGTGGTGTTTTTGAGGTTTCGGTGGATGGCCGATTGCTCTTTTCCAAGAAAAAGCTTGGCCGTTTTCCCGAAATGTCGGAGCTGTCCGTGCTGATCGGCTGACTCGGGCGCTCAGCTCTTGGTGTCGTCGTCCAGGCAGGAAGAGATACAACTGGCGCAATCCACGCGGGTGGCGCCGTGCTTGCAGTAATCGGCAAAGCCTTTGAGCAGATCGTCACCGCCCCGTGGGCAGACCTGCAGGAATTTGATGAAACTGATCATCTGTGAGATGACCACCGGCGGCGCCGCGTGTTCAATCTTGCAGGCCGCTTCTTCCGCCAGTTCCGGCCGGATGGCAAGCACTTCGGTGAAGAAGCGCTTCAGGGAGTCGTGGCGATAGATGACATCTTCCGCCACCTTGCGCCCCTGTTCGGTCATGGTGATCGCCTCGTACGGCGAATAGTTGATCAACTCCTTTTTGGCCAGGGCGCGCAGCGCTTCGGTTACCGAGGCGCGGCTGACGTCGAGCCGGGCGGCGATGTCCTTGCTGCGGGCGACCAGTTTTTCTTCGACGATATGATAGATCGCTTCGATGTAATCTTCGAGGCTGGCGCTGAGGTCAACGATATCAGTAGATTTTTTCATGATTTCATGGCAGGATGGAGCCGGTCCGGAAGCCGGTTATCTGAGCGCGGCCGGAGGCAGAATCGAAGCGTTATTGCTATACGCCTGTCAGGATACTTTCCTTTTCCCGGCGAGTCAA
The DNA here is from genome assembly GCA_030604345.1 of Desulfofustis sp. The sequence continues at coordinate 6,627 of JAUVWB010000053.1, forward strand.
GAACCGAGCGTATAGTTGCCTGAAGATACGTGGAAAATGCATGCTGTGTGAACTGAAGGTAGAAAACCTGGCCTTGATCGAATCGCTGCATCTGAGCCTGGGCGGTTCGGGAGGCGGTCTGGTTGTGCTGACCGGTGAAACCGGGGCCGGCAAGTCGATCATGATGCGGGCCATCGCCCTGCTCACCGGCGCCCGTGCCTCCGCCGACTGGATTCGCAGCGGGGCGGAGAGCTGCACGGTGGAGGCTTTGTTCGTGATCGGCGATCGTCAGCGGGACCTCCTGCAGCTTCTCGAGGAGGGCGGCTTCGCAGCCGACAACGAGATCATTATCCGCCGGGTCATCAGCCAGAACGGCCGCAGCCGGCTCTTTGTCAACGGGGGCATGGCCCCGGTCAAGACGGTGACCGAGATCTGTCAGCACCTGCTCAATATCGCCAGCCAGCATGATCATCAACAGCTCCTGCAGCCGGCCACCCATCTCGATTTTCTCGACACGCTCGGCGATCACTGGCCGGCACGGGCCGCCTATGGTGCCTGTTACGAAGCCTGGCAGCAGGCCCGGGACCTTCTCGACGAACTGCGTTCCCGGGAGCGGGAACGGGATCAGCGTCTTGACTTTCTCGCCTTTCAGATCGCCGAGATAAAAGAGGTGGCCCCGCAACCGGGTGAAGACGAGCAATTGGCTATCGAACGGCGTCGCCTGAAAGGAGCCGAATCCCTGATCCGCCTGAGCCGTGAGTGTTACGACCTGATCAACACCACCATTGCCGATCAGCTGGCGGTGGTCCGGCGCAATATGGAACAACTGGCTGCGCTGGATCCTCAGATCACTGCTCTGGCCGAAGAATTAAGCAATTATTCGTTTCTCGCCGAAGACTTCGCCGCCCGGGTCCGCGACTACCACGACGGTCTGGAGGACGACCCGCACCGCCTCGAGCTGGTGAGCGGGCGACTTGATCAGCTCAAGGCCTTGAAAAGGAAATATGGTGAATCCATCGAGGATATCCTGGCGCACCTGAGCCGCAGCGAACGGGAACGGGAGAGCATCGAAACCCTCGAGCGGCAGATCGCCGAGCAGCAACGGGACGTGCAGCGCCTGCACCAGCAGACCCTGGCGCTGGCGCAGGAATTGTCGGCGGCCAGGCGGCAGACGGCGAAGCGCATGGAGCAGGCCATGGGGACCGAACTCGGCACCTTGGCCTTCAGTCAGTCGGGTATCGAGGTCCGTTTTCACGACCGGGAGGAAGCGCCGGACCAACTGCGTCCTACCGGCCTGGACCGGGTGGAGTTCTTTTTCGCCCCAAACCCGGGCGAGCCGGCACGACCGCTGGCCAAGGTGGCCTCCGGGGGCGAATTGTCCCGCCTGATGCTCGCCTTGAAATGTTTGCTGGCCAAAAAGGATAGGGTGGAGACAGTCATCTTCGACGAAGTGGATGCCGGTATCGGTGGTGAAGCGGCCGAGGCGGTGGCGCGCAAGATCCGCGAACTGGCCGGGCATCACCAGGTCATCTGCATTACCCACCTGCCGCAGATTGCCGCCCGGGGCTCGGAGCATTTTCTGGTGGAAAAAACGGTCTGCAACGGACGCACCCTGTCGTCGGTCACCCGCCTCGAAGAAAAGCAGCGGGTTGACGAACTGGCGCGGATGCTGGCCGGCGCCTCGGTGACCCAGCAGACGCGGGCCTGGGCCTTGGAGCTGCTGGCCAAAAAGGATAGGGTGGAGACAGTCATCTTCGACGAAGTGGATGCCGGTATCGGTGGTGAAGCGGCCGAGGCGGTGGCGCGCAAGATCCGCGAACTGGCCGGGCATCACCA
>JAUVWB010000149.1 GCA_030604345.1 Desulfofustis sp.
ACGGAACCGGCCAGGGTGTAGAGGAAGAACTTGATGGAGGCGTAGATTTTCCGTGGTCCGCCCCAGATGCCGATGATCAGGTACATGGGGATCAGCATGGCTTCCCAGAGAACGTAGAAGAGGACGAAATCGAGGGCGACGAAGACGCCGATCATGGCTGTTTCCATGATCAGCAGACAGATCATGAAGGCCTTGACCCGAACCTTGATGTAGGTCCAGGAGGCGAGGACGCAAAAAGGCATGATCAGGGCGGTCATCAGCACCAGCAGAATCGAGATGCCGTCGACTCCCACCGTGTAATTGATGTTCAAGGCAGGGATCCAGGGGCGGGTCTCGGCGAACTGGAACAGCGCCGTGGAACGATCAAAGCCGGGAAGCAGCAACAGGGAGAGCAGCCCGACCAGAGAGGTGACCAGGAGCGACACGACCCGGCACCCGGCCTCGCTGGTTATCGCCAACAGGAGCACGGCCCCGACCAGTGGCAGGAAAATCAGCGTGCTGAGCAGCGGGAATCCCGTGTTGAGCAAAAGTTGATCCATCTCGTTGCGTCCTTGGTGATGTTAGAGCCAGATATAGACAAACAGCAGCACGACGATACAGGATATGGCGTAGCCGATGGTCTGCTGAATATGACCCCGTTGTATGGCAGTGGCCACCAGCTGCCCGAAAGAGCGCACCGAACGCGCAGATCCATCGAGCAGGCCGTCGATGGCGTGCCAGTCGAACCAGGACCAGAACCGGGCGGTGGTCATCAGGGAAAAGAGGCCGACAACCCGATACGCCTCCCCCCAGGCGGTGTCGAACCACTGGATCGGATGTTTGGCCAGCCACAGACATACCTGGCCGCCCCGGCGGTAGAACCAGTCCAGGTCGAGATAGGTGGCGGCCCGGGCGCCGATCCGGTGGCGCAGCAGCACAAAGCCAACACCGGCGAAGGCAAGGATCTGCACGGTCTCGCTGAGATGGTAGCCGGTATAGGGGTGATACGAACCGACGATATCCTGGTGGGGCAGCAGGGCGTAGAGCAGCGGGTACCAGGTGCCGACGACAAAACAGAGCAGAGCGGCGGCTAGCATGGCCAGCTGCATGTTCCATGGTGGGTCGGCAGCCGCTGCGAAGGACTGTTCGTCACCCCGGTGGTCGCCAAAAAATATCAACCAGGGCAGCCGCAGGCCGGCCACCAGAAAGGTGCCGGCGGAGACCATGGTCAACAGGAAGCCCGCCCACAGCAGGTGTTCCTGGTAACTGGCGGCAATGATCATCGACTTGGAGACGAAACCGGAAAACAGGGGGAATGCCGATACCGAGATGCCGCCGATAACCATGAACAGCAGGGTCAGGGGCATCTTTCGGTAGAGGCCGCCGAGCTCGGTGAAGCGCTGCCGGCCGGTCATCTGGATGACGGCACCGGCACCCATGAACAGCAGTCCTTTGTAGAGGATGTGGGCGACGGCATGGGCGGTGGCGCCGTTGATCGCCAGGGCCGTGCCGATGCCAACGCCGGCGACCATGTAGCCGACCTGGCTGATGATCTCCCAGCCGAGCAGACGGCGGATGTCGTTTTCCAGGAGGGCGTAGATGATGCCGTAGATGGCCATGCCGACGCCGAGGAAGATGAGGATGTCGAATCCGGCGCAGGCCCGGGCCAGCGCGTAAATGGCGGTCTTGGTGGTAAACGCGCACATGAACACCGAGCCGGTGATGCTGGCCTTGCTGTAGGCATCCGGGAGCCAGGAGTGGAACGGGATGACCGCCGCGTTGAGCATCAGTCCGGACATGATCAGCCAGGTGGACAACCGCGCGTTTTCGTAATCGAGCAGGTCGAAGGCCAGCGAACCGCTGATCTGGTAGTGCATGACGAAGCCCATCAACAGCAGCAGGCCGCCGAAGGTGTGTACCAGCAGGTAGCGGAAGCCGGCGGCCGGGGCGTCTTTGTCGTCCCGGTTGGTCCAGATGAGAAAGGTGGAGGCAAACGCCATCATCTCCCAGAAGAGAAACAGGCTCAGGTAATCACCGCTGTAGATGGCTCCGAGTGAGCCGGCGACGTAGAACCAGGCCGCCACCTGTTGCCAGACGTTGCGCTCCTGCAGACCGTAGACGGTGCCAATGATCGCCATCAACGCCATGATGAAGGCAAAGGCGTTGGACAGCGGGTCGATGCGACCAAAAGTCAGCTGCCAGTCGAGGAAGGCCACCTGGCCATAGACGCCCTGGTGGAAGCCGAGCCAGACCACGTTGACGAAGGTGAGCAGCGGTATCAGTACCAGATAGGGGCGACGAAACGGTTCCCGGATCAGCGGCAGGATCAGGGCGCCGATGATCAGCATCAGGGCCGGATGGAAGAAGCCGCTAGTTGTCATAGTAGTCCTCCTCCTTGGCGATGCCGGCACCGGCCAGCCAGCGGGCGACAAAGATCAGGACGACCGCCGAGAGCAGGCCGAACAGGCTCCAGAAGCCGGGCAGGGAGCGCTCGGCCCAGGTGTGGGCATGCGACGTGTCCACGGTGAGGCTCCAGACGACCACCGCCGCAGCCAGCCCGTAAACAGCTGCACGGAGGGCACGTTGCTTGGCAAGCAGAAAATCTATCAATCGTATCAGCCGGTTACCGCCTTGACAAAGGACATCATGAATTGAGGAAAGATCCCGATGAGCACCGAGATCAAGCAGGCGATCAGGATCGGGATGAGCATGGTCAGCGGTGCTTCCTTGATGGCTGAGCCGGCGGTGGCGGCGGCCGGTCGGCCGAAAAACGCCTTGTAGGTCACCGGCAGAAAATAGGCGGCGTTGAGCAGCGTCGAGGTCAGCAGCAGCAGCAGGATGCCGATCTGATGGGCCTGCAGGGAGCCCACCAGCAGCTGCCATTTGGAAATGAAGCCGGCCACCGGCGGGGCGCCGATCATTGACAGGGAGGCGACGAAAAAGGCGCCGAAGGTGAACGGCATGACACGCCCCAGCCCCTCCATCTCGGAGATGTCTTTTTTATGTGCGGCCACATAGATGGCCCCGGCGCAGAAGAACAGGGTGATCTTGGCGAAGGCGTGATTGACGATGTGGATCAGCCCGCCCTGCACGGCCGCCGGCGTCAACAGCGCCACACCCATGATGATATAGCTGAGCTGGCTGACGGTGGAGTAGGCCAGGCGGGCCTTGAGGTTGTCCTTGGACAGAGCGATGACCGAGGCGGCGATGACGGTGAAGCCGACGAAATACGCGGTCGGTATGCCCAGGTTGAGGGCGGTCATGAGATCGATGCCGAAGACATAGAGCATGACCCTGGTGGTGCAGAAGACGCCGACCTTGACCACGGCGACGGCGTGCAGCAACGCCGAGACCGGGGTCGGTGCGACCATGGCGCCGGGCAGCCAGTGGTGAAAGGGCATCACGCCGTTTTTGGCGAAGCCGAAGAGGCAGAAGACGTAGAGCATGACCACCAGCGGCTTGCTCACCTCGGGGCTGAAGATGCCGCTCTGGATGTCGCCGGCGAAATCAAGCGTGCCGGTGAGCACGTAGATCAGAATCATTGCCGGCAGCAGAAAGGCCTTGGCGGTGGCGGTCAGGTAGACCAGGTACTTGCGGCCGCCCTCATAGCCCTCAGCGTCCTGGTGGTGGGCCACCAGCGGGTAGGTGCAGATGGAGACGATCTCGTAGAAGAGGTACATGGTCAACAGGTTGTCGGCGAACGCGACTCCGATCGCCCCGAAAATGGCCAGGGCGAAACAGGCGTTGAAACGGGTCTGGGCATGCTCCTTGAGCCCGCGCATGTAGCCGAGCGAGTAGTAGACGGCAATCGTCCACAGCGATGAGGCCACCAGGGCGAAGATCATCGACATGGCGTCGGCCCGCAGGGTGATGGTCAGGTTGGGCAGCAGTTCGAAGATCTGAAAATAGAGCGTCTTGCCCTGCAGCACGGCGGGGATCATGGAGGCCACCACCAGCAGCAGGATGATCGAGGAGATGGAGGAAATGGCCTCCCTGACGTTCTCTTCCGCACCCTTGAGCATGACGCCGATGGCGCCGAGCAGCGGGATGAGCAGGGCGATGACCAGTTTGCTGGAGACGATGATTGAGGCGTCCATACCAACGTTATCCTCTCAGGTTGATCAGGTCTTCGGTGTCGACCGTCTTATGGTGCCGATACACGGCAATGGCGATGCTCAGGCCGATGGCGGCCTCGGCGGCGGCGATGGCCATGATGAACAGGGCGAAGATCTGACCGACCGACGGGTCGGGGGCGACGAAGCGGTTGAACGCCATGAAATTGACCGAGACGCCGGCCAGCATCAGCTCCGCGGCGATCAACATGCCGATCAGCGTGCGCCGGGTGACCAGTCCGTAGACGCCCAGGCCGAAGATCATGGCGCCGAAGACCAGGTAGGTGGTCAGGTACTGATGGATGGTCAACAGACTCATAACCGGCTCCTTCCGCCGCGGGCGATGACGATGGCCCCGATGATGGCGATCAGCAGGACGATGGAGATCAGCTCGAAAACCATGGAATAGGTGGTGAGCAGGTGCATCCCGATGTCACGGACCGAGCCGCCGGCCTCCTTGGCAAAGGTCGGCCATTCGGTGCGCAGGGCCAGCGTTGCCATGGCGCCGAAGACCAGAGCGGCGATGAGGAAGCCGAGGGGACCGGAGAGCACGTTGGTGGGGCCGGACTTGCGTTTCTGCTCCGGGGCGGCGAGCATGATGGCAAAGGAAATGGTCACACAGATGGCGCCCACGTAGATGAGAATCTGCATCCTCGCCATGAACGGCGAGTTGAGGAAGTAGTAGAACCCGGCCACGCCGGTGAAACAGACGATGACGCCGGCCAGGGCTCGCACCAAGCGGTCGGCGGTGGCGGCGATGACGCCGCCGGCCAGGGTCAGCCCGAACATGGCCAAAAACACCAAGCCAATCAGGCCGTCGGCACTGAACAGACGCGGGTCGGTGACTACGGCGGCAACATTCATGATTGCTGTTCCTTCAGTCTGGCCATGAGGTCGAAGATGAAATCTTCTTTCCTGGTACTGGCCAGGTTATATTCGTTGGAAAATCTGATGGCGTTGAAATTGCACGATTCGACGCAAGAGCCGCACAGTGAACAAGTGGTGAAGTCGAGCCGGTAGCCGGTCAGCACCTTTTTCTTGCTCCCTTCCGGCTTCTCGCTGGTGATGGAGATGCAGTTCGACG
>JAUVWB010000116.1 GCA_030604345.1 Desulfofustis sp.
ACCAGCCCGGGCAGAACCAGCCTGCAAGCATCGTCTTCGGGGTCACCGAGATCGACCACGGTGCCGCGCCCCACCCCCCGTGCCAGACGGCGAACGAATTCGGCGGCGCCACTGGAGATGACAAAATCCAGGTCGTGCGGCCGGCCGTGGTCTTCCCGCAGCCAGTCGCGCACCGCCCCGCCCACCAGGTACATATCCTGCCGACAGGCGCCGGCCACCGCCAGCAACTGTTCCGCCACATCGGCTCCGCACCAGGAGATCACCGTTGCGAACGCCAATCGCTGTTCAGGTTGTGCGGGCACTCTTTTCTTTCTCCGGAAGATTGTCTATAGTGGCATCGGCAGCGAGCCGCCGCAGCCGCGGGGAAGCAGTTTACCACATCCGCCTCCCGAGCACACCGTTTCTCGGCTGCACCAACGGAGACCGACATGTCCGACAACTGGTTTTATCGACAACTCCTCGAACACGGTATCACCGGCGACATGGCCGAACCCCTGGCGCTGCTGGCCAGCATCACTGCCATCCTGGCCATCATTATCCTGGCCACATTGATCCTGCGCCGGCTGCTGCGGACCATCTGTTACCGGTGGCTCACCAAAAACCGCTACCGATGGGACGATATCCTGATCGATCACCAGGTGGTGGATACCGTCAGCTGGTTCGTGCCGATCTTGCTGATGAACCTCTCCATCGACGCCCTGCTGCCGGTTGACAGCTCCATTTACCTGATCCTCAAACGCACCGCCCAGGTCTGTTTCGTGCTGATCGGCGTGTTCAGCGTCAACGCGGCCCTCTCCGCAGCCGGCGACCTCTTCCGGCTGCTGAAGATGAAGCGTGCCGACGTCCTCAACGGCTTCATCGACGCTGCCAAGATCGTCAGCTACCTGCTCGGCATCATCTTCGTCGTCTCGATCCTGTCCGGCATGTCGCCGTGGGGCATCATCTCCGTGCTCGGCGGCATGACGGCCGTCACCATGCTGGTCTTCAAGGATACCATCACCGGTTTCGTAGCCTCGGTGCAGCTGACCGCCACCGACATGGTGCGCATCGGCGATTGGGTGGAAATGCCCTCCTACGGGGCCGACGGCGATGTCATCGCCATCTCCATTCACACCATTCGCGTGCAGAACTGGGACAAAACCATCACCACCATCCCTACCTACGCCCTGGTGTCAAATTCCTTCAAGAACTGGCGGGGCATGACGGAATCCGGGGGACGACGAATCAAACGCTCGCTGATGATCGACATCGATTCGATCCGCTTCTGCGACCCCGAACTGCTGAAACGGCTGCAAGAGATCAGGCTGATTCGTGATTACCTGGCCACCAGGGAGCAAGAAATCCAGGAGCACAACCGCCGCCTTCTTGGCGAGGCCGATTGCTCCCTGCCGATCAATGGCCGACACCAGACCAATATCGGTGTCTTTCGGGCGTACGTGATCGCCTACCTGAAAGAAAACCCCAACATCAACCAGGACATGACCTTTCTGGTGCGGCAGCTGCAACCCACCGAACACGGACTGCCGCTGGAGATCTACGTCTTCAGCAAAGACAAGCGGTGGGCCGTTTACGAGGCCATCCAGGCCGACATATTCGACCATCTGCTGGCCGCCCTGCCCCATTTCGACCTGCGTTTCTTCCAGTATCCGAGCGGCCACGATCTGCGTTGGCTGGGACAGAAAAACGGGGCCCAAGAGAGGCTCGCTCCCCATTGAACAAGCCGCTGATCTTCATGGCGCCCCTCCAGGGCATTACCGACTCCCTGTTCCGCCGGGTCTTCAACGACCATTTTCCCGGACTGGACGGCGCCGTCGCCCCCTTCATCAACCCGCATCGCGGTGATCTCGTCTCCGACAAGCTGCTGCGCGATCTCCTGCCGGAGCGGTCATGCTCCCTACCGGTGGTGCCGCAGTTGCTCACCACCGATCCGCCCGGGTTTCTGGCTCTGGCCAACCGCCTGCACGAACTCGGCTATGCCGAGGTCAACTGGAATCTGGGTTGTCCGGCTCCGATGGTGGCCAGGAAAAGGCGTGGTTCCGGCCTGCTTCCTTACCCGGACCAGATCATCGACCTGCTGGAACAGGTGATGCCGCAGCTGCGTCCGCGCCTCTCCATCAAGATGCGTCTCGGTTATCACGATCCCCGGGAGGCGCACGTTCTGCTGCCCCGCCTCGACGACTTTCCGCTGACCGAGATCATCATGCATGCCCGTCTGGGCGTGCAGCTCTATCGCGGCTCCGCCGCCCCGGATGAATTCGCCCGCTGCCTCGGGCTGACCCGGCACCGAATCGTCTACAACGGCGATGTGACCAGCCTGGAAAGCTATCGCTTGCTGGCCGCCCGGTTTGGTGAAGTCGATCGCTGGATGATCGGCCGCGGTCTGCTGGCCAATCCCTTCTTGCCGGGCGAGATCAAAGGAATCACCGGCACGGAGGAACAGCGCCGCACCTCCCTGGCCGCTTTTCACGACGCTCTGTTCACGGCCCTGGCAGAGCGACTCAGCGGCCCCGGTCACCTGCTCGGCCGGATGAAGCAGGTGTGGATCTACCTGATCCATGCCTTTCCCGGCGCAGAGAAGCCATTCAAGAAACTGATCAGGGCCAACAGCATCGGCAGCTACCAGCAGGCAGCACGGGCCATCATCGAAGCGGGCTGCTGACCTGCCACCGACCGCCGCTCGCCTGCTGAAGGAAAAACACAACGGTACGGCCGGAGCAAGAGCCGACCAATCCGGACAACCAGCTTGCTCTGTGCGAGAACACCATTATGCCCCTCACCGTCCTGCTCGTCGTTCTCCTGGCAGCTGCGCTCCATGCCGGCTGGAATGCGCTGATCCGCGCCTCATCTCACAACCTCCAGGACGCCGGCCTGCTGGTCGTCGGCGCGGCCGTCTGGTCTCTGCTGTTTCTGCCTCTGCTGCCCCTGCCGGATCAGGCAAGCTGGCCGTTTCTCGCTCTTTCGACGGCGCTGCACATCGTCTATTTCACCTTGGTCGGACTCGGCTATCATTACGGCCAGCTGAGCTTCTGCTACCCGCTGATGCGCGGTTCCGCCCCCCTGCTTACCGCATTGCTGGCCGCCCTGTTTTTTGCCGAAGTCCCCTCCGCCGGTAATTGGTTCGGTATCGCCGTCATCTGCGGCGGCGTAGTGCTGCTGGCGACCGAATCACGTTACGCGGGATCGACCACCGCGACTGCCGCCAAGGTTGCCTTGGCCAACGGACTGGTGATCGCCTGCTACACCCTGGTGGACGGTTACGGCGTCCGTCTCTCCGGGCAGCCGCTGGCCTATACCGGCTGGCTGTTCGTCCTCACCGCAGCAGCGTTGCTGGTCGGGTCGACCCTGCTCGGTCGCTGGTCGGACTGGCGACAGAGCCGGGCCCGCTGGGCCCGGGCTCTGCTCGGCGGCGGCTGCAGCCTGGCCGCCTACGCTCTGGTGCTGTGGGCCATGACCAGGGCGCCGATTGCCCTGGTCGCCGCCCTGCGCGAGTCATCGGTGGCGATTGCCGCCCTGGTTGGCACGTTTTTCCTGAAAGAACGGTTGACCCCGCTGCGACTGGTCTCCATCGGCGCGGTCACCGTGGGGGCGATGGCCATCAAGGTGTTTTGAAATGGCGGGCCTGAGGCCCCGACTCAGGCCTTGCGCTCCAGGTACTGGTCCTTGACCCGGTCCTGCAGGAAGATGTGCCGGTAAACGCTGCGATCGGCAGCTTCATACCAGTGCCGGGCCTGATCGATGCAGGCCTGACAGGCCTTACGCGGAATATGGACGCCAAGGATGCGGGCCCCACGGTCGGAGACGCTGTCGATGCGCAGCGCCCCGGCACAGTCGTCACAGATCCGTATCTGTTCCTGCTGGGTCTCCAGGATGTTGTCGGTATCGTAGAAGATCTGTCGCTGCCGCTCGGCACAGCCTTGCTTCTGCCGAACGGTATGGGTGATGGACGAACGCTTACGCCAGATCTCCAGGGCGTAGTTGCAGGTCTTCTCGATGGTCCTGGTCACATCAACGTCCTGACGGAGCCGATCCGGGTTGTAATCCGGCTCGCGCAGATGACTGTAATCGAGGCCCGCCATGGCCATGATGATGCCGGCATTGACGTAGGGGAGCGCCCCCTCGATGGCGTAACCACCCTCCAGAACGGCGATGTCCGCCTTGAGCAGCGAGGTGAGCTGGGCATAGCCGCGGGCGGAAAAGCTCATATTGGTGATCGGGTCCGAATAGTGGTTATCCTGACCCGCCGAATTGATGATCAACTGCGGCTTGAACTCGTCGAGGATGGGCAGCACCACCTTCTCGATGGCATAGAGGAACCCTTCGTCGCAGGTCTCCGGCGGCAGCGGCAGATTGATGGTGGTGCCGCAGGCATTGGGCCCGCCGAATTCGTTGAGAAACCCGGAGCCGGGATAAAGGGTACGACCGTCTTGGTGGATGGAGATGAACAGGGTGTCGGGGTCATGCCAGTAGATATCCTGGGTGCCGTCACCGTGATGACAGTCGGTATCGACGATGGCCACTCGATCGATACCGTAGGCCCGGCGCAGGTACTCGATCATGATCGCCTCGATATTGATGTTGCAAAACCCCCGCGCCCCATGCACCACCCGGTTGGCATGATGGCCCGGCGGCCGCACCAGCGCGAAGCCGCGGTCGATGGTGCCGTCCAGCACCGCCATGCCGATGGTCTTGGCGCCGCCGGCGCTGATCAGGTGCGATTCGGTGATAACCGCCCAGGGATCGGGAACGCAGAAATGGACCCGCTGGATGTCCTTGATGGTGACCAGATCGGATTTCAGCTCGACGATGCCGTCGATATCGAGCAACCCCTCTTCGAACACCTGGTCCTGGGTATACAAGAGGCGCTCCTCCCGTTCCGGGTGGGTGGGATCGATGGCCCAATCGAAGGCCGGGAAAAAGACCAGTCCGGTTTTGTGCGTGGCTCGAAGCATACAAGATGATCCAACTGGAGGGTTGATGGACTGCGGCGCTGTCTCGGCGGGAGGCATCGGCCGCCACTCACGAGGGGAGCTTGAAAAATATGAAATTTTTCAAGGTTCCCACAATTCTACTGTCGGCTTCTTCTGGGCTAAAGATCACTGCGATTGAGTGTTTCGGTCACCGGGTCGTAACCGTGGATCAGGCCCGGCTTCACCTGGGCCCGTACCCGGATATTCTTGCCGACCGTGTAAAAACCGCGCACCATGTTGAACTGCGCTTCCTCAATCACCTCGGTCTGCACGAATTCCGGATTGGCACCGCGGGCCAGCGCCTTCTTGCGCACCAGATCGAGGGCCACCTCGCGGATATTTTTCAACTCGAATCCGGAGGGTATCTTCTCGTGGTAGCCTTCCCCCTGGGCGGTCACCACCTGCCGGGCGGTATCCGCATAGACGGTCACCTCGCAGGTGGTACGGGCCAGCGCACAACCGATGGCGTTGGCCACGTGCCAATGCGGCACCGTCCGAACCTGGCCGGGAAACAGCGTGGACAGGCGATCGGCAAACTGCCGGGCCGGGCCGCCGAGGACGAGCAGTTGGTCGGGCTGAATCCGCACCCCCTCATGCATTTCATGAACGGTATAGAGCGGCCGGCTGTTGATGTCGTTCACCATCTGCTGCGCCGCCGCCAGGATCTCCCGGCAGGCTTCGGTGAAAACCCGTTCGGCCGCTTCCGTCACCGGCACCTGCAGGGCTTCGGCGATCGGCAGCAACCCCTTTTCGGCACGCTCCCGGTCACCACCGTCGGCCATGCCGAGTACGCAAAAGGCATCGGTGGGAGTCGGCAACGGCCCACCGTAGGCCAGGGCCCGGCCCAGCCGGTCCGGGCCGATGCTGATACGGCCGTCGCGAACCCGCACGACACTGTCGCCACCAACCCCGATGGACCGGGTCTGCAGGGCCCGAATCAACGTCTTGTAGGGACCGATCTCGATACCGCCGGCCGCCAGGAC
>JAUVWB010000261.1 GCA_030604345.1 Desulfofustis sp.
AGGTGATCGCCGATCGCGGGCTGGACAACTACGATACCGAGATCAAACGGGTGAACACCGGATGCAGTGTCGTCATCAGCGGCGAGCTGAAACAATCGCCGGCTAAAGGACAGGCCGTGGAGTTGCTGGCGGAGACCCTCACGGTCCTTGGCTGGGCCGATCCGGAAACCTATCCGCTGCAAAAGAAACGGCACTCGTTTGAATACCTGCGCGAGATCGCTCACCTGCGTCCGCGGACCAATGCCCTCAGCGCCGTGGCCCGGGTCCGGTCGCGGCTGAGTCAGGCGATCCATCGTTTTTTTGACGAACGGGGCTTTTTTCTCGTTCATACGCCGGTGATCACCACCAGCGATTGCGAGGGTGCCGGAGAGATGTTTCAGGTGCTCACCGGTGCCGAGGCGGATCAGCGGGGCGGCCGGAGTGAGGCGGACAAGGGGTTTTTCGGCAGGCGGGCAGGTCTGACGGTGAGCGGCCAGCTGCAGGCGGAGGTCTATGCCCAGGCTCTGGGCAGCGTCTACACCTTCGGGCCGACCTTTCGCGCCGAGAATTCCAATACCAGCAGGCATTTGGCCGAGTTCTGGATGGTCGAGCCGGAGATGGCCTTCTGCGATCTGTCGTGCAACATGGATCTGGCCGAATCCCTGCTCAAATATCTGTTGGCCGATGTCCTGGCCCACTGCCCAGAAGAGATGGACCTGTTCAATCGCTTCATCGCCAAAGGGCTGATCGAACGGCTGCAGCACATTGTCGATCGGCAGTTTATTCGCATCACCTATACCGAGGCCGTCGACAAGCTATTGTCTTCGGGTAAATCATTCGCGTTCCCGGTCAGTTGGGGAGTCGATCTGCAATCTGAACACGAGCGCTTTCTCACCGAGGAAGTGTATGGGTTGCCGCTGATCGTGAGCGACTACCCGGCAGCCATCAAACCGTTTTATATGCGGGTGGGGGATGACGGCACCACGGTGGCCGCCATGGATATCCTGGTGGCCGGCATCGGCGAGATCGTCGGTGGCAGCCAACGGGAGGAGCGCTACGACGTGCTGCTTGCCCGGATGCAGAAACTGGGCATCGATGTGGACGAATACCAGTGGTATCTCGATCTGCGCCGGTATGGGACGGTGCCGCATTCCGGGTTTGGCCTCGGCTTCGAGCGTCTGGTTCAGTTGGTCACCGGCATGCACAATATCCGGGAAGTCATCCCGTTCCCCCGGACGCCCGGTTACGCACCGTGCTGAACCCCCGGCCCAGCCTCACCATCGTGACCCGCGCCACCGCCGTGGACCGGGCTGCAACCAAGGAGCGAAGAGCACGTGTTGGTCGCCCGGAGGTGGCCTGACATGGCGGGAAAGGGACCCGGGGTCCAGCACATGTTCGATGCCATCGCCGGGCGCTACGATGTCATGAATCGTCTCATGACCCTCGGCCAGGACCAGCGCTGGCGGCGGTTCGTGGTCGAGCAAGCCGGTGATCCGGGGGATGGCTGGGTGCTCGACCTGGCCTGCGGGACCGGCGATATTGCCGCTCTTATGCACCGGACCCGGCCGCGGGCCCGCATCGTTGCCGGTGATTTCTCCCTCAATATGCTGGCCGAGGCCAAACGGCGCTTTGCCGACCTGCCAATCCGCTGGCACGCCGGCGATGCCACCTGTCTGCCCTTTGCCGACCAGACGTTTTCGGCGGTGACGTTTGGCTATCTGTTGCGCAACGTCGATGATTCTCTCTCGGTTCTCCAGGAGGTCCGGCGGGTTCTGGTCGACGGCGGCCGGGTGGTCTGTCTCGACACCACCCCGCCGCCGAAAAACCTGCTCTATCCGTTTGTCCGCTGGTACCTGCATCGGGTCATTCCGGCACTCGGCCGACTGGTCGCCCGGGACGAGGCTGCTTATGCGTACCTGAGCGGGTCGACCATGGCCTTCCACGGCGCTGAAGAGTTGGCCGACCTGTTTCGCCACGCCGGATTCAAGATGGTGGGGTATCGGCGTTTCATGTTCAACACCATCGGTGTCCATTGGGGGGCACGATGACGATTGCCCCTTGCAATGGGGGGCATCGATATGAGAACATAGAGAAAAAGCATCCCGACCATGGCGGTCGGTAATCATTTTTACTCAGCAAACGAGGAGAACCATGAAACAGATCAGATCCGTTGAACGAATTGTGACGCCCATCGACTTCTCCGACAACTCCCGGCTGATTGCCGATTCCGCCGCGTTCATGGCCGGCAAATTCGGGGCCGCCCTCTATCTGGTCTTCATCGTCCAGAATTTTGAAGACTATTCGGGGTTCTTTGTGCCGCAGATGCATGTGCCGAACCTGGAGGACGAACTGATGACCGGCGCCAAGGAACGGATGGCCACCTTTGTTGAAGAGATCCGTCCCAATGCGGAACAACTCGGCGTCAAGGAACTGCACCACGAGGTGCTGCTCGGCGACGTGGCTGAACAGATCGTCGACTATGCAACCGAGATCAAGGCGGACCTGATCATCATGGGGACCCACGGTTACAAGGGGCTGGAGAAGATCATGTTCGGCAGTGTTGCCGACAAGGTGGTCCGTGCCGCTTTCTGTCCGGTAACCACTATCAATCCGTATACGTGCTGTAACGTCGAAAAGTAGACGAAGCGTCGGGGAGCAAGGCGTCAACGCCTCGCTCCCCGACTGATCCGCTAGGCTTGGCCTGATCCCCGCTCTTCTCTCCCTCGATCTGCCGGCTTCGGCCCGGCGCTCCTCCCGCCTTGACTTTCCCCGGTGAAATCGTATCTTCTGCAGTGGAATCCTGGCGATTTTGAGACGAATCCGTCATGGAGAACGGGCCACGTCAGTGTGCCCTCAAAACGGCAAGCAAAGGAGACATGATATGTTGCATAAGAAAATGACCCAGGCGCTCAACGAGCAGATCAATAAGGAGATGTATTCGGCCTACCTGTATATGGCCATGTCCGCCCATTCGGCCAAGATCGGGCTGAAGGGATTTGCCAACTGGTTCATGGTGCAGTATCACGAGGAGATGTTCCACGCCATGAAACTCTACGAGTATGTTCAGCGCCAGGGAGAAGAAGTGGTGCTCGAGGTGGTGGCCAAACCGCCGACCCAGTTCGAGTCGCCGCTGGATATGTTCACCAAGACCCTGGCCCATGAGCAGTACATCACCAAATCCATTAACGAATTGATGGAGCTGGCCATCAGCAAGAAGGATCACGCCACCCAGATCTTTCTCGAGTGGTATGTGCTGGAGCAGGTCGAGGAAGAGGAAAACGACAACGATATCATTGCCCAACTGAAGTTGATCGGTGATAACCCGCATGCACTGCTGATGCTCGACCGGGAACTCGGCGGTCGGGCGACCACGGTGCTTACCGATTTCAGCAAGGGTATCGAGGGTGCTGCGGAGGCTGCCGGTGGCTGAGCACGAGTCGCCGCC
>JAUVWB010000366.1 GCA_030604345.1 Desulfofustis sp.
ATGTATGTATCGGAACCATCTCGCCTGATCCGGCAGGGTCCCACTCGATGCGCCCGCCCATGGGGGGGCTCTTTCAGAACAGGGCAAACTATAGGGGTGGATAAACAAAAATCAAGGGGCGGCTGCATTTTTTTTGCAACCGCCCCTTGGGGTTTCGTAAACCTGCGAAAGAACGTACCGGTGTACCGAAACGAACCGGATTCAACCGCTATCAGCCGACCCGCATCCTCCAATTGAAGGGGTCCTCGCCGCGACCATACTGAATCGCCTGCAGTTCCGCAAACAGTCGCTCCGCCAGCGGGCCGGCGGCGCCGCCGTTGATCGGATACGAGGTCTCGTCGCAGAACAATTCGCCGACGGGCGAAATGACTGCGGCGGTACCGGTAGCGAAGGCCTCCTTGAGCCGACCGTCACGGGAGGCGGCCAGCACTTCGTCGATGGTAATCGGCCGCTCCTGCACCGTCATCCCCCAGTTCTGGGCCAGATTGATCACCGAGTCCCTGGTGATACCGCCCAGGATCGACCCGCCCAGCGGCGGCGTCACCACGGTGTCGTCCAGAACGAAGAAAATATTGCTGGTTCCGACCTCCTCCACATACTTTCGCTCGCAAGCATCCAGCCACAGGACCTGGGTATAGCCGGCCTTGTTGGCCATGTCGTAGGCCAGCAGGGAGGCTGCGTAGTTGCCGGCGGTCTTCACCTCGCCGACCCCACCCTTGACCGCCCGCACGTAATCGCGGCAGACGTAGATCTTGGTCGGGCTGAAGCCACCCGAGTAGTAAGAGCCAACCGGGCTCATTATGATATAGAAGGTGTAGGTGTCGGCCGGTTTGAGCCCCAGGTAGGGATCGACACCGATCATGGTCGGCCGCAGGTACAAAGAAGCGCCGTTGACCGCCGGAATCCAATCACGGTCCAGATACACCAGCGCCTTGAGACCCTTGAGCACCAAATCCACGGAAAAGCGCGGCATGCTCATGCGAACCGCACCTCGGTTCATCCGTTCCAGATTATCCTCCGGGCGAAACAGATAGATCTGCCCGTTGTCACCCCGATAAGCCTTCAACCCCTCGAATATGGCCTGACCGTAATGCAGCACCGTGGCGGCAGGATCCATGTGAAACGGCTGGTACGGACAGATCCGGGCCTGATGCCAGCCCAGCTCGCGATTCCAGTCCATGAGAAACATGTGATCGGTAAAATGCCTGCCGAAACCGAGCTTGTCGGCCTCCGGTTTGTCCTTCTGTTTGGTAGTCTTTTCAACTGCAATATCAATGTTTTTCCACATCAGGCCATCTCCACACACCGTGAAATTTGCTTTTGCATTACAACGTACCGGCAGCTATAGTACGGGTATTATCAAAAATCGCCGGGTAATCAAAATAACTCAGCACCATCGCGAAATGCAATGAGAATTGCGAGCCCCCGGCCCGGTAACCGCAACCCAAAAACATGCCAGAATATTCTCCACGCCACCATTACCCGGCTGACGGACCCAGTCCGATGCAGGTCCGTTATTTCCTGCTGGTGCTGCTGGTATCGCTGTTCTTTCTCGGCCGTGTGCTGTTTCCGTTCTGGTCGATTTTGGTGTTGTCTTTTCTGTTGTCGAGCCTGTTTCGTCCGGTCTACCTCTTCTGCAATCGCCGCCTGCCGGCATCCCTGTCCTCGATCATCACCTGCCTGCTGATCACCTCTATCGTCTTCGTCCCCCTTGTCTTCTTCATCGGCGCCCTCTCCAACGAAGCGCTCAGCGTCTATCAATGGGGCCGGGACAGCAGGTTCTGGTTGAAGCTGCAGACCTTTATCCAGGAGAGCGAGTGGATCGGCCAGGTCCAGGAATATCTGCGAGATTTCGGTATCGATTTCGACGCCACGCAGATCTCCAACACGCTGGCCGATGTCGTCAAGGTCGCCGGTTTGATGCTCTACAACCAGGCCAGTTCCTGGGCGGCTAACATCATGCAGTTCCTCTTCCTGTTCGTCATGATGATCCTGATCATCTTTTTCCTGCTGATCGACCTGCCGCGCCTGGTGGAGTTCATGATCCGCATGTCACCGCTGCCGGATGACGAGGACCGGCTGCTGGTGAAGAAATTCGAGGAAATCGCCACGGCGGTCCTGAAAGGAAACGGCATCTGCGGCCTGATTCAGGGGATTCTCGGCGGCATCGTCTTTTCTCTGCTCGGCATAAGTTCGCCGATTCTCTGGGGCTTCATCATGGGCATCCTGGCCTTCCTGCCGATCGTTGGGATCGGCGCCATCATGATCCCCGCCTCGATCATCCTCGCCCTCAACGACCGGCTGCCGGCCGGCATCTTCCTCTTCTGCTTCTACCTGTCTTTGTCACTCCCCGTGGAGTACCTGCTCAAACCGAAGCTGGTGGGATCCCAGGCGCAGATGCACACCCTGCTGGTCTTTCTTTCCATCATCGGCGGCCTGAGCGTTTACGGTGTACTCGGCATCATCTACGGTCCGCTGATCCTCACCGCG
>JAUVWB010000336.1 GCA_030604345.1 Desulfofustis sp.
CCGCAGGGTGTGCGGTACTGAAGAGGTGCTGCTCGACAACGTCTGCAACCCGACCAACCTGTTCAATGGCAACACGACCATCGGTGTGACCGTCACCAATGGCCTGTTCACCAAAGCAGAGATGACGAAAATGGCCTCCATGGCGCAAAACGGATTGGCCCGAACCTTGCGACCGGCCCACTCGATGTTCGACGGCGACACTATCTTCGCGCTGTCCACCGGCACGGTCCGTGCCGACCTCAGTACGGCCGGAATGCTTGCTGCCCGGATGGTCGAGCGGGCGGTGGTTGCGGCCGTCCGCCGGGCCGGGTCTCTGGGTGGCCTCCCCGGCCATGGCGAGCTGCCGGCCGGGGGGTAGCCGACGTCGTGTACTTCCGCTTTTTACCAGTATTGCATGGCATCCCGGAACAGGGCAGCTAACTCTTCCGGACCGGCCGGGCGCGGTGATAGCTTGGTGACCCGATGCTGCGGCAGAGTCCCCTCCACCAGTCTCGGGATGTCTGCTTCGCTGAAGCCGACGGCCTTTAGACCGTTGGGGATATGGAAGCGTTTGAAGAAGCCGATCATGGTGTCGGCCAGTAATTCTCCCGCCTCGTCCTCTTTGGCTTCGGAAATATCGGCTCCCAGCGCTGCCGCCGCCTCCAGGTGTCGTCGTGGAGCGGCCGGCCCGGTAAAGCGGAACACTGCGGGTGCGTTAAGGGCCACTGAGATGCCGTGCGGGATGAGCGGATGATCGGATTGATAATCGGGGGCGATATAACCCCTGACCATCCCGGAAACCGGGTAGGACATGCCGTGCGGCAGTGAGACTCCGGCATTGCCGAAACCGACGCCGGCGAAGGCGGCGGCCAGGGCCATCATGCCGCGGGCGTGCAGGTCGTGCGGTTGTTCCACGGCGGTGGCGAAATGCGCGGCCATGATCTCCATGGCCTTGATTGCCCACATGTCGCTGATCGGGTTCGAGCCCTGGTAGGCCGGCCGGTAGATCGGCCGTTCCGGACGGGGCCTTTCGGTGAAAGGGATGGCGGTGTAGGACTCGACGGCGTGGGTGAGGATATCGAGGGCGGGGGAGGCAGTGATCATCGGCGGCATGGAAACGGTGTTGAGAGGATCGATGATGCCCAGGGTCGGCTTCAGCAGGCGTGAGGCGATGCCGGTCTTGGCGTGCATCGACTCCAGATCGAAAATGGCCACGCCGGTTGTCTCGCTGCCGGTGCCGGCAGTGGTGGGGATGGCAAACAGTGGCTTCAGCGGTCCCGGCACCGGCTTACCCCTGCCGATCGGGGCGTTGACGTAGTCGAGAAAATCGTCGGGGGGATAGGTCGAATAGAGGTTGGCCGCCTTGGCGGTGTCGATCACCGAACCGCCGCCGAGGGCGATGAAGGAATCGACCTGGTTGACGACGGCGAAATCGATGGCCTGCTTGAACGACGAATCAGTCGGTTCGACCCGGACTTGGTCATAGACAAGATATTCGACCCCTTCAGCTTCCAATGATTTCTTGACCGTGGTCGCCATGGGCAGGGCGGCGATATGCCGGTCGGTGACCAGCATCACTTTTTTCATGCCCAGATCCTTGACATCCATGCCCACTTCGGCGGTGATCCCCTCGCCGAACCTGATGGCTGATGCCGCCATTTCAAAGCCGATTTCTTTTTGCATACGTCGTACCTCGCGTTGTCTGATGGGGACCTTGAAAAATTGCCATTTCGTCCAATCTCATCGTTGCGCAATCGAATTTTATCCTCAGAATATCATGTATATGCCTGCGGCAAAATTCTCTTGTGCGCTTCGATCTTGAACGAAATTTCGGATTTTTCAAGGCCCCCTGATGATGAGGGGGATGTTCTCGGCTGGGCCGAGTTTCCGAGAGCTGCCTGATGGTTATTCGTGATTGTAATGATTTCCCGGCGGAACTACCAGAAAAAGCAACGGGCGAGTTCTATCCCGCCGCCGATGACATCACAGAGCAAAGAAAACACCAGCCGCCGCAGCGTCGGAGAAGATCCGGTATTATTTGTATGGGAAAATAAAGAAAAAACAGGATACGGAAAAGGAGCGGGGAGCGCTATGGAAATAACGAAACTGGAGCCAAAAGAGCGGTGCGGGTTGGTGGTGGTGCTCACTGGTCACGGCAAAGGCAAGACCACCAGCGCCATGGGCATGGTGTTGCGGGCGAGTGGGCATGGCATGCGGGTCTGCATTATTCAATTCATGAAGGGGGATCTCTACTCCGGTGAGTGGGACGGGGTCAAACTGCTTGGCGACCGGGTCGAACTCCATGTGACCGGAAAAGGATTCTGTGGCATCCAGGGCAACCCCTATCCGCACGCCGAGCATCGGCGCAACGCCCAGGAAGCCATCGCGCTGGCCCTGGAAAAAATCCGTTCGGACCAGTTCGATCTGATGGTTCTGGACGAGATCAACAATGCCCTGCAGCTCAAACTGGTCGATCTGCAGCAGGTCATGGCTGTCCTTGACGCGCGTCCGCAGCGGCTGCACCTGGTTCTCACCGGCCGCGACGCTCATCCGGCTGTCATTGAACGGGCCGATACCGCCAGCCGGGTCGACGAGATCAAGCATGCCTATCGCCGGGACATCGAACCGCAGCCGGGTGTCGACTATTGATCAGAGAGGTCGTGGACGTCGCTGACTCAGGTAAACCCCATAGAGGACCAGAGCCGAAGCGACGTATTGGGAGGGCGTGAACCGCTCTCCGAGGATGAGAAATCCGAGGACCACCGTGAAGA
>JAUVWB010000012.1 GCA_030604345.1 Desulfofustis sp.
GCGACGATCGCTTTGTCCGCACGCTTGAAGATGGCAGTGTTTCCAAGCCCTTTGCCTTCCAGGACGTTCTGGAGTGGGTGGACGAGACTCATTTTCGGGTCAAAAAACGCCTTGACAGCGCCGTACAGGTGGCAGGAATCAACATCTACCCGGCCCGGGTCTGCGAGACCCTGCGCAGCCATTCGGCCGTTGCCGACTGCGCGGTACGGCTGATGCGCCCGGAGGAAGGCGATCGCCTGAAAGCCTTTGTCGTCCTGAAGGAGGGCATATCTCCGGGCAGTGCTCTTACCGACGACCTGCGCACCTTTCTGGCGAAGCGGCTGAGCCATCTTGAACAACCGAAATCGATCGTCTTTGGCCCGGCCTTGCCGCGCAACGAGATCGGCAAGCTGGCCGACTGGACCATCGACTCCAAGACGGTCGCCATGACCCTTGACCAGGCGCTGGACAAGCTCAAAGCCGAGCATCGCCCGGTCCCCGCCGGCCAATCATTCACCGTCGATCTGTTGAGACCGGAAGACGCCTGGGGAGTGGCCCGCCTCTTTTACGAGGTGTACGGCACCTCCTTTCCGTTTGAAACCTATTATATCCCGGACCGGCTCCTGGAGGAGAACCGGCTGCGTCTGCTGTTCAGCATCGTGGCCCGCACCCCGACCGGCGACATCGTCGGCTACGGCGGCATGTTTCGCAGTTCAGCGCCGCACCCCGGGGTCTATGAAATAGGCTCCCACGTCATCCATCCGGCTTACCGCAGCTCCCGCGTCGCCCTCGCGCTGCAGGAACACATCAAGGACGTGCTGATCCCCCAACAAAACGTTGAAATGTCCTTCAGTGAAGCCCCCTGTCATCAGGTGGTCACCCAGAAATTCGCGGCCATGAGCGGTCTGGTTGAGACGGCCCTGGAGGTCGGCCTGATGCCGGCGGAAGCCTATGGCCCGTCTCCGGACTATCCGGAGGATCGGGTTTCCGCGCTCCTTCTATTTGGCAAGACTTCGGACCACCAACGTCGCCTCTATGTTCCGGACAGCTATCAGGACGCCCTGGAGTTTCTCCTCCAGGGGCTGACGCTCGACCGACTGGTGTTGCCCGCCCTCGAGGAACCGCCGGCCAGCGTCGTCACGCGGGTCGCGACTGAATACTTCGACTTTGCCAAGGTGGCCCGGGTCCAGGTACTGACCATGGGCCAGGATTTCTCCCGATCTCTCGCCGGTTTCGAGGCCCAGGCGGTGAAGTCGGGGGCCCGGGTGCTGCAGGTATTCGTCAATCTCGGTGAAGCCTGGTGCGCCGGCGGAATCGAGACCCTGCGGGAGCAGGGTTATTTCTTCGGTGGGTTCCTACCGCGCTGGTTCGATGACGATGGCCTGCTCATGCAGCGCGTTTTCGATCTGCCGAATATCGACTCAATCAAGCTCTATTCACAACGGTCGCACCGCATCCTCGATCTCCTTCGCCGAGATATCGAAGCCAACCCGGCCTGCACGGCGCTGAACAAACGGCCGACGGTCAGGCCGACGGCGGAGGCGCGCTTCAAAGCCGCCGATCTCTCCGAGGTTGTCCTGTCCGGTGAAGGACTCACCATCGAGGAGGTCATGGCCGCAGCGCGCTATGGCCGTCCCGTTTCTCTGACCAGGGACGGGGCCATCCTCGCCCGGGTCGACGGTTCGGCCTCGTTCATCGAATGGGCGGTGCGAACCGGCGAGCCCATTTACGGGGTGAACACCGGCTTTGGCGGCATGGCCAATGTGATGATCGCCGAAAGCGATCTCTGCGCCCTGCAAAACAACCTGCTCCGCTTTTTGCAGGTCTGCGCCGGCGATCATCTGCCCCTGGAGGACGTCCGCGCCGCCATGCTGCTCCGCGCCAACTCGCACCTGCGCGGGGCTTCGGGAGTGCGACGCGAACTGATCGAGCGCATTATCATCTTTCTCAACAACGGCGTGGTGCCGCTGGTGCGCAATATGGGATCGATCGGAGCGAGCGGTGATCTGGCGCCGCTGGCTTCGATCACCGGGGCGCTCGTCGGAGCCGACGCCTGTTTTCAGGTGAGGATGGGAGAAGAAACCATAAGTTGTCTGACCGCCCTGCAGCGCCTCGGTCTCAAGCCGCTCACCCTCGGTCCCAAAGAAGGGCTGGGCATGGTGAACGGTACGTCGGTGATGACCGGTATCGCCGCCAACTGCCTCTATGATGCTCGCCGGCTGACCGCTCTGGCCCTTGGTTTCCACGCCCTGGTCATCCAGGGATTGCGCGGCTCGAACCAGTCGTTTCACCCCTTTATCCAGCAACTCAAGCCGCATCCGGGCCAGATCCTGGCGGCGGAGATGATGCTCCACCTGCTGGACGGCTCGACCATGTGCCGCAACGAACTCGATGGCCACCATGACGCCGAAGACGGGCAGCCGGTTCAGGACCGCTATTCCCTGCGCTGCCTGCCGCAGTTTGTCGGACCGGTCCTCGACGGCTTGAGACAGGCAGCGGCCGCGATTCGAACCGAAATGAATTCGGCCAACGACAATCCGCTCATCGACGGCGACAACTGCCTCAGCCTGCACAGCGGCAACTTCCTCGGCCAGTACGTGGCGGTGTGGATGGATCACCTGCGCTACTACCTGGGGCTGATGGCCAAGCACATGGATGCCCAGATCGCCCTGTTGGTCGCTCCCGAGTTCAACTCCGGTCTCCCGCCGTCGCTGGTCGGCAACCCGGCCCGGCGGGTGAATATGGGCCTGAAGGGCCTACAAATCGCCGGCAACTCGGTCATGCCCCTGCTTTCCTATTACGGCGCCCCGATAGCCGACCGCTTTCCGACCCATGCCGAGCAGTTCAATCAGAATATCAACAGCCAGGGCTTCAACTCTGCCAACCTGGCGCGCAAGACCGTGCAGACCCTGGAAACGTATCTTGCCATTTCCTTGCTTTTCGGGGTGCAAAGCGTTTCCCTGCGGTCCGCCCAGATGACCGGCTCTCATGATCCGCGGCCCCTGCTCTCGCCGGCAACAGCCGGGCTCTACGAAGCAGTCCTTGCCGTTCTTGGCCACCAGCAGAGCGCCGGCCGCCCCTTGATCTACAACGATGACGAGCAATCGCTGGAAGCCATGATCGAGACCCTGACCAGAGATATCGCCGGCGACGGTCGGACCGTCTCGTCTCTGGGGCAGATTATCACCGGACTCTGGTAAACAAGAAAAAAGAAACGGCCCGTCTTCCGAAGAAAACGGGCCGTTTTGATAACTGGCTCCCCGGGACGGACTCGAACCGCCGACAGGGTGGTTAACAGCCACCTGCTCTACCGACTGAGCTACCGAGGATTATATCGTGACGAGATACTCTGTCTTGTACCGCAGAACGGCCTAGAATTCAAGCGACAAACTGCGTGCAGTCAGTCGCCCCAATCTCGTAGGGCGAGAATATATCGGGGTGCCTGTCGGGTGTCAACGTTTTTTTCCCGATGGCCTGCACCCAGTGACGCGGTACCCGAGGTTATGCGCACATTTCATCAGGTGACGGCGAAGATGGTGTGTTCACAGAGGATCTTGACACCGATCAAAATCAGGATGATGCCGCCCGCGATCTCGATCTTTTTCTCGAAAAAGTGGCCAACCCGCCGACCGAGAAGGATGCCGAGGTAGGAGAGGAGAAAGGTCACCACCCCGATAATGAGCGCCGGGGTGAGGATGGTAATGTTGAGCAGGGAGAAACTGAGCCCGACCGCCAGGGCATCGATACTGGTGGCCATCGAGAGCAGAAACAGCCGGCCACCGGTCATGCAGAACTCGTCGCAGTGATCCTCTTCCAGCTGAAAAGATTCGTAGATCATCTTGGCGCCGATCGCGACCAGCAGCACAAAGGCGAGCCAATGATCATACGCGGCTATGTACTCACGAAAGCCGATACCGGCCAGCCAGCCGATCACCGGCATGATCCCCTGGAACAGGCCAAAAGACAGGGCGATGGTCACCGTCTGACGCAGTCCCATGGCGGTAATGGTCACGCCGCTGGCCACCGAGACGGCAAAGGCGTCCATGGCCAGACCAAAGGCGATCACCAGGGTGGAGAGGAAATCCATGAACGTGTCGTTTCCCTTCTCTTGGTCAAGAGGACCAGAAACAACAGGCGACAGAATACCTCCTGTCGCCTGTTGCCATCTCGTGCCCCGCTCGAGATCTTTGCGTCAGTCTCTTCGTCCCGTCAGTTGCCGAAAAGACCCTTGAGCGATTTCATCGCCTCTTCCATTTTCTTCTGATCCTCAGGAGATATCTCTCCCTGCGGCCCCATCAGCATCGATTTGTTGCTCTTTTTGAACCCTTCCGGATCCTTGAGCATGGCTATCGTCTGTTCGGCCATCATCTGCGCCATCTGATCGGCCTCGGGGTCCGGTTGCGGTTCGATCCCGGCCGGGAACTGGAAGTGCTGTTCATCGACCGGGTCCTCACTGATGGAAGTGGCCTCGCTTTTCATGGTGACGCCCATCATGGTGGAATCGGTGAGCAGCGGGATCGACGTATTGTGGATGGAATAGACGGTTACCCCCATCATGGTCGTCCGGTCGCAGGGGTAGCCGAGGATGTCCTGCGCCTGCTCTTCCACCGTCCCCTGCATACCCTGCATGATCGACATCCCCATGGTCCGGGCATTCTCGTTCACCGTCTTCTGCTCCGCCGCGGAAAGCTTCTCATACTCCGCCACCATCAGTTTCTGCGGGTTGACCGATTTGCTGCCGGTTTGCTCCTGCAGGTCAAAGGTGTAGATCCAATCCGGGGTGGTGATCTCCACCTGCTTGGTCTGCATGGTCATACCGAGCATCGACGTACTGGCGGTTCGATAGCTGGCGGTCCGCTGCCCGTGGTCTTTGATGTAGAGAATCTCTTCGCCATTCTCCATGCCGCTCAGTCGGTAGACAATGGTTGCCTCGGCAAACGGCGCTTTCTGTTGCCACGGGTTGGCAGCGGCCGTAAACGGCAGCAACAGTGCCAGCAGCACCATAATCAGAAATCTTCTTCCACGTTTCATCACTCCTCCTTCACCGATCCGGCGAACAGACCGGCACATTCCTTGACTCCGTTATAAACCGTCTCCAAACGGCCTCTCCAGACCCTTTCCAACCACCCTGAAAGGGTTCTTTATCCACTATTTCAAATTCTTATAGATAATGACCGAAAAATCGTTCACGTGCTTTTCCGGCGCTTTCTACCTTCTTGCGGCAAGCTCGTTGAAACAGTGAGCGGCCGTTATCACCTGCTCATCGTCCAGGTAAAAATGTGGAGCAACCCGCACATAACCGGCCCGTTCGGTAACGATCACATTCCGCCGCGCCAATTGTTTGACCAGGGCCCCGGCCTCCCGCTCCACGTCGATGCTGAGGATGCCGGAGCGATGCAGCGCATCGAAGCACAGCGGTCGATAGCGTTCGCGATCCAGATGGGCGAGAAACAGATCCTGCAGGCGAAAGACCTCATCCCGGATAGCCTCGATCGAATAACGATGAAAGATGTCCTCGACGATAATCGCAAAGGCGGCCACGTGATCCCAGGGAAGGGTCGAATACTCGAACAGCCGGCCATCGCTGAACGGATTCCAGCGATGATCGAGATAAT
The DNA here is from genome assembly GCA_030604345.1 of Desulfofustis sp. The sequence goes on from JAUVWB010000012.1 coordinate 5,595, forward strand.
CGAACTGCTGGCGCATCATGCCCGGCCCGGCCAGCACCGGCGTCAGTTTTTCCCGCAACTCCTCACTGGTATAGAGGACCGCTGCCCCTTTCGGCCCCAGGAGCCACTTCCAGCCGGAGGCGGCAACCGCCGAGATACCCCAGGCCTCGGGGTAGAGCGGCAAGCACCCGAGACTCTGAGCGGCATCAACGACCAGGTCGATACCCCGCTCCCGGCAGAAAGAGCCAAGCGCCACCAGATCGGCCGCATAACCGCTGGTGAACTGGACGTGGCTGATGGCCACCACCCTCGTTTTCGGCCCGCACACCCGTTCCAGCTCTTCGAGCGACCAGCCCATCGGCCGCTCTTCGGCAGCAAATGGATCCAGCGGGTTCCGGTTGGGCAGCAGAATCAGCTCGGCACCGCGCCGTTGCTGAATCACCCAGGGAAAGTGGTTGCTCGGATACTCATGGACATAACTGATGATCTGATCGCCAGGCGCAAAGGGATAGCCGTTGGCCAGTTGGCCGAGGGCCTCGGCCGTGGAATGAACGAAGGAGACCTGTTCGGGGCGGGTGCGCATCAGCGCGGCAAAACCATCGCGAAACCGGGGCAGCAAATCGATAAATGTGGAGAGCGCGGTCAAACCTCCTTCGACCATGCTCTGCTGAAACCCGGCAGCGGCAGACGCGGCACCGATATAGAGCGGGGAGACGGCGCAATGACTCAAAAAGCAATAGCGGTCCTTGACCGGAAACAGCGCCGTCGATTTCTCAAACATCTCCCTTCCCCTCCGAGGACAGCTCATAGGCGGGACTCACCACCCGTTTCTCCAGCCGCTCTTGTCGCCACGTGATCGTTCGTCAAACGCATTCTGTGTCATTGTAAAACAAAATCCTTTGAAAACAATCTGCCAACGTGAAATAATGAAACAAATACTTATATTATTGGTCAGAAACCGATGGCTTTTTCCGCCGCCGGTTTGCCTTGCAGAAGAGAAAAGAGGCGGACAACCCGGTTTGGGGCATTTCCGACATCTTTCCTGCACGCTCCCGAGACCCCGGGCCGGTTTGCTCCATGAGCTGAGGTATGATGCAAAGGAGGATACCCATGACCCGCGCCACCGATATCATCGAATCGTCCGATATCAGCATCCCCAAACTCTTTGCAGAACGAGTCAGGCGCAGCCCGGGAAGTCCAGCCTATCATCATTATGTCAGAAAGGAAGAGCGCTGGCACAGTTTGAGCTGGTCCGACACCGCCGTCCTGGTCGACCGCTGGCGTGCCGGCCTGCAAACGGAGGCGCTGGGCCGCGGTGATCGGGTCGCCGTGCTGCTGCCCAACGGAATCAACTGGGTCTGCTTCGATCTGGCGGCGCAATCTCTCGGTCTGGTGGTGGTTCCTCTGTACGCCAACGACCGGCCTGACAATATCATCTACATCCTGGAGCAGACCGAATCCCGGGTGCTTCTCTGCCTCGGGCCATTTTTCCGGGAACGGCTCGCCATGACCCTGGGGTCCCTCCAGACGCTGCAACGCATCATCCTCGTCGAGGAAGATCCGGACTCTGCCCCTGCGCCGACAACCGACTCCCGCGTCCTCGAACTGGACACCTGGCTGCCCGTGGACGGCCAGCAATCGGGAACGCTGCCGGCGGCCGAAGACCTGGCCACCATCGTCTACACCTCCGGCACCACCGGTCGACCGAAAGGGGTCATGCTCAGCCATCGCAACATGGTGAGCAATGCCGCCGCCGGCTTGAGCTGCATTCCCATCTATCCCGACGATCTGCTCCTTTCCTTTCTGCCTCTGTCCCACATGCTGGAACGGACCGCCGGCTATTACCTGCCGATGATGGCCGGCGCTTCGGTGGCCTATGCCCGGTCGATCCAACTGCTTTCCGACGACCTGGCCGAACGGCAGCCGACGGTGCTGGTGGCCGTGCCGAAGATCTTTGAAAAGCTGCACAGCAAGATTCGCATCAAACTGGCCGAGGAATCCCCGGCACAACAACGGCTGTTCAACCATGCCGCGGATATTGGCTGGCGCAGCTACCTTCGCCGACAGGGACGAGCGTCCTGGTCGCCGGACCTGCTGCTGCACCCCCTGCTCGATGCCCTCGTCGGCCGCAAGGTCAGGGGCCGACTCGGTGGCCGGCTGCGGGTCGTCATCAGCGGCGGCGCCGCCCTGTCGTTCGAGGTGGCCCGTACGCTGATCGGGCTTGGTATCACCATCTATCAGGGCTATGGGCTGACCGAGGCCAGCCCCATCATCAGCGTCAACCGCATCGAAGACAACCGGCCGGAAGGTGTCGGCCGGCTGTTGCCGGGTCTCAGCGCAAAAACGGGAGAGTTCGATGAACTGCTGGTCCGCGGCCCCAACGTGATGCTCGGCTACTGGCGAAACCCGGAGGCCACGGCGGCGGTGCTCGACGCCGAAGGCTGGCTGCGCACCGGTGACACCGCCCGGATCGAGGACGGCCATCTGCGGATAACCGGTCGGCTCAAGGAGATCCTGGTTCTGAGCAACGGGGAGAAGGTGTCCCCAACCGATGTGGAGACGGCCATCGCCGCCGACCCCCTTTTCGAACAGAACCTGGTCATCGGCGAAGGACGCCCCTACCTGACCGTGCTGGCGGTCCTCAATGCGGAATTGTGGCAGCAACTGGCCGCCCAGATGGGGGTGCCGGCGGACGAGACGTCACTGGCCGACCGCACCATCCGCGCCATGCTGCTCAAACGGATCGAGGGGTGCCTCAAGCATTTTCCCGGCTTCGCCTGGATCAAAGATATCCATCTCAGCCTGAAACCGTGGACCATCGAACAAGGGTTTCTGACACCGACCATGAAGCTGCGGCGTAAAAATATCCTCTCCGCCTTCCACGACGAGGTTGAACGACTCTACCAGGCGTAACCGGATGACTGGCTGGCGTCACGATCCCGCGGACGAGGCTCACTCAAGACGCTGAAAGCTCCGCATGAAGCGGCGGTCGATCCAGTCCTTGATGAAAAAGGCGAGACGACCGCCGAAGAGGATCGACCATTTGTAGAAGATCCCGGTACCATCCCCGAGGTTGAAGATCAGCAGATAGCTGCCGCCTGGCTGAAAGGGTCGCAACGGTTCGCCCCGCAAGGCTGCCAGCAGGTTGTCGGCCAGCACCGAATTCTGCCGTACGGCGTACACTCCCACCTTGTCGAGCGGCTGATCTGCAAAGGAGATGCAATCACCGCCGCCGAAGATCGTCGGATAACCGGTGCTCTGCAGAAACGCATTGACCAGCATACCGCCATCCGCACCGATCGGCAGCCCCGCCTCGGCGAACAGCAGCGACGGGCGAACTCCCACGGCTACGAAGATAACGTCGCAACGATGCGCCTCGCCATCCGCATCCTCAAGTCGACCGGCGCGAATGGTGGTGATGCGCCGCCCCTGACGGATGTCGATGCCGCGCACCTGCAGCGAAGCACGGGCGCGGCGGCGCACCCCCTCCGGGTGTCTGGGCAGCAGATCACTGCCGGGAAAGAGCGTGATCGACAGCGGCTTCATCCCCGGTTGCCTGCCGACCCGCCAGACGTTGCCGGCAATCTCCACGGACGACGGGCCGCCGCCAACCACACCGATGCGCACCGGCTGTCGTGATCCCAGCTCGATGATGCGTTGGCGCGCCGCCGCCAGCCGTTCGATGGGCTTGACCGGAAAGATGTCGTCCGACGGCCCGTCCATCATCTGCTCCGGGACGTGACTGCCGAGATTGCAGGAAAGCAGGTCGTAACCGATTCGCTCGCCTGAATCCAAGAGCACCGACTGCTCCAGCGGATCGATGGCGGTCACCGCCGCCCGGACAAACCTTCCGCCGAGCTTCTCGGTCAGCCGCCGGGTGGCAAAACGTATCTCTTCGGGACGATAGAAACCGCCGAGCATACCGGGCCCCATCCCGGAATAGTAATGGTAATCTGAAGGACCGATGACGGTCACCCGGTATCCGGCACCGACGAAAGCGCCGATCCGGGACAGGGCCGTCAAGTGAGCATGGCCGCCACCGGCAATGATCAGATGCTTGCTCATCATCTCCTCCCGGAATCTTCCGGCACAACCGCAATCGTGTCAGACCAGGCCGCGCTGCCTCCGGACAGACTGATGACCTGAAAACAGCTTTTACCGGCCAGCACCCTAAATGCCACAGTAACGGAGCAGGAACAGGGCAAGCAAATAGGTGACAACCGACAGCAGCGTCGACAGCATGATGATCGATCCCGACAATTCGGCATCGGATTTGAGCTGTTGGGCCATGATATAGGCGGCTGTCGCCGTCGGACTGGCCGCCAGGACCACGCCGACCCCGAGTTCCATGCCACGAATGCCCAACAGCAGTAATACCGCACCAGTGAACAGCGGCATCCAGAAGATCTTGATGCCGCAGGCCAGCAACGCCTTGGTAATCTCGCCGCGCAGATTCGCCGGAGAAAAAGACGCTCCGATGGAAAGCAGGGCCAATGGCAACGACATACCAGTCAAGATATCGAGCGCCCGATCCAACACCAGCGGCAACGGTATATTGAAAAAACTCCAGGCGATGCCGACAAACGAAGCGATGATCAACGGGTTGAAGATGAATTGGGCCGCCCAGAACGCCTTGCCGAATTGACGATCCTGACCCTGTTGCGGCAACAGCAGGGACAAGACGGCCAAGGCGTTGAGCAACGGCACAAGGAAGCCGATCAGGACACCGGCGATGGCAAAACCTTCGGTGCCATAGGCGTTGAACGCTATGGCCAGGCCGACATAGGCGAGGTTGCCGCGAAACGCACCTTGGGTAAAAGCTCCGCGTGCCGTCACCGGGTAACGGCGCAGCACGGTATACAGGTAGCTGATGGCAAACACTGCAACGATCGAAAAGACCATGCCAGCCAGCAGCCGCGGATTGAAGCTCGAGGAAAAATCGGCGGTGGCGATCTTGTAGAACAGCAGGGCCGGCAACGCCACGTAATAAATCAATCGGTTCAGTTGAAAAAGAAAAGCGCTGTCCACCAGGCCTGAACCTTTCAGGGAAAAACCGAGTCCCACCACGAGAAAGACCGGCAGAACGATCATCAGGATATCCACCAGCAGCTGCATGTACGCCTCTCCCCTGTAACAACGGCGCCGGGACTCGTCGGCTCAGCCCGCTGTCCCAAGTGCAAACGTTTCTCACCGTTTATTCCAATGCTTCTTCTTTGTCAATTGATGACAAATGCCGTATCATCAGCCTATCACGCTCGCCCCCTCAACCTCGGAGGAAAAGATGATTCCATTCGCCCCGTATCGCCCGCCGTCATTCGATCAGCCGCCGCTCTGCGACAGCCCCCCCGCCCGGTTGGAGCCGGCTCCTGCCGACGGCATCGCCCCCGAGCGGTTCCATGCCACCTCCAATTTCCCCGAATACGTCAAGCTGGACGGATACGGCTGGACCATCGCTCCACAGAGCCGGATGGATGCGGTCCTGGTCGTATCGGCTGGTGCGGTGCAGGTCGTGGAGCCGCGACGGTTGCGACGCGGCGATCTGGTGGTGGTCGGACGGACGGAAAACGGCGAGGAAGGGATTTTCGTCCATCCGGATGGCTTCGATCGGCCGGAAACGGCTTCCGACAAGTTCACCTTTCGCTCCCGGGGCACCCGAGAAACCCCGTTTTCCCGATCCTACGACGAATTGTACCAGATCCTGCGCCATGACCGGGAGCATGGTCACATCGTCTGGGTCCTCGGACCGGCCGTATCTTTCGACAAGGACAGCCGCAACGCCATGCAGGGACTGATCGAACACGGTTATTGTCATGCCCTGATGGCCGGGAACGCCCTGGCCACCCACGACCTGGAAGCGGCCCGTTTCGGCACCGGCCTCGGCCAGGATATCTATACGCAAAACCTGGTCCCCCTGGGCCACTACCACCATCTGGACGTCATCAATGCCGCCCGGGCGGCCGGCTCCATTGGCGCTTACCTGCGTGACGCCGGGATCACGAACGGCATCATGCATGCCTGCGAGCGGAAGAACATCGCTTACGTGCTGGCCGGTTCGATCCGCGACGACGGTCCATTGCCCGGGGTTATCGGTGACGCCTATGCGGCCCAGGATGCCATGCGCGACCATGCCCGGCGCGCCACCACGGTCATCGCCATGGCCACCCAACTGCACAGTATCGCGTTCGGCAATATGGTGCCGAGCTATCGCGTCGAAGCGGACGGCACGGTGCGCCCGGTTTTCTTCTTCATCGTCGACATGTCCGAGTTCAGCGCCGACAAGCTGGCCAACCGCGGTTCGGCACAGGCCCAAGCGATCCTGACCAACGCCCAGGATTTCATCGTCAATCTGTGGAACAACCTGAAATCGTGATGGCCACCCAGAAGATCAGGATCATCGGCGTACCCATGGATCTCGGACAGCAGCACCGTGGTGTCGACATGGGCCCGGTGGCGATCCGCTATGCCGGCCTGTCGACCGCCCTGCGCGGTCTCGGTTATCAGACCGAGGATATGGGCAACGTCACCATCCCCGGCCACTACACGCTGACCGGGACCAGCTACGCGGAGCGCCTGCCGCTCATTTGCGAGGCCTGCGAGGCCACCTATCAACAGGCTCGCGAGGCGGTCCAGTCGGCCACCATCCCGGTGTTCCTGGGCGGCGATCATTCCGCCGCCATCGGCAGTATCGGCGGGGTTACCCACGATCGGCCGGCCGGAGTCATCTGGATCGATGCCCACGGCGACTTCAACACCCCAGAGACGTCGGAGACCTGCAACATTCATGGCATGGCCCTGGCCATCCTGCTCGGCAAGGGCCCGCCCGAACTGGTCAACGCGGGCCGGCCAGGCGCCAAACTGTGCGGGGACCAAGTGGCGTTGATCGGCGTTCGCGACCTGGACCGGCGGGAAAAACAACTGCTCCGGGAGTCGGGCTGCACCGTGTTCACCATGCGGGATATCGATGAGATTGGTATGAGCGGGGTCCTCCGGGCGACCCTGAAGGCCTTGGCCGGTATGGACCGGCTGCATGTGAGCCTCGACATGGACAGTATCGACGCCAACGAGGCGCCGGGCGTCGGCACCCCGGTGCCGGGCGGTCTGACCTATCGGGAAGCGCAATTACTGATGGAGACCATCTGCGACACCGGCAAGGTCTGTTCGCTCGACATCATGGAGACCAACCCGATCCTCGACATCAGCAACCGCACCGCCCGGACCGCCGTGGCACTTGCCGCTTCCCTGTTCGGCAAAAGCATTCTGTGAAATGCTCCCGGTCGCAGACCCGACTTCGTCGATCCTTGACGAAGCCTTGCCGACCATGACCACGCCCACGGCTGACACCACTTAATGGAAACCGTAAAAGCCGGGAAAGATGATCAGGGACAGGAGCACCATAACCTGTAGCATGATAAACGGAATGACGCCGCGATACAGATCGAGGGTGCGGATTTCCGGCGGACAGACTCCTTTGAGATAGAACAGGGAAAAACCGAAGGGCGGCGTCAGAAAGGACGTCTGCAGGTTCATGGCGATAAGGATGGCGAACCACAGCGGGTCCAGGCCGACAATCGTGGCGATAGGCAGCAGGATGGGCACGACGATATAAGATATTTCTATGAAATCTATGAAAAAACCCAACGCCATGATGACCAGCATGGAGAGCAGGAGAAACGTCCACTTCTGACCGGGCAGATTGGTCAACACGTCTTCCACCAGATAATCGGCGCCACTGTAGACAAAGACCATGGAAAAGGCGGTCGCCCCGATCAGGATGACAAAGACCATGGCCGAGACCTTCACCGTCTCCAGCGCCGATTCCTCCACCACCCGCCAGCTCA
>JAUVWB010000066.1 GCA_030604345.1 Desulfofustis sp.
GGCCGAAATCATGAAGCGGTATGCCATCCATGCGGCCACCGACGTGACCGGATTCGGGCTGGGGGGACATGCGCTGGAGATGGCCAAAGCCTCGCAGGCAACACTGCGTCTGACGCTGGCCGATGTGCCGGTGCTGGACGAGGCCGGTGCCATGTACCGCAAGGGGATGAGCACCGGGGTCAACCGGGCCAACGAAAAGCTGCTGGCGGACTATCTTCGTTATGCCCGTGCTTATCCTGACTGGCAGCGTCAGCTCTTGTTCGATCCCCAGACCAGCGGCGGTCTTCTGGCCGCCCTGCCGGCGGACCAGGCGGCTGATCTGTTGGCGGCATTGCACCAGGCGGGGGTAACAGCGGCGGCGCAAATCGGCGATGTGGCTGTGGACGCAGATTCGCCCGGTATCATCGTCGCCTGAAACCGATTCGACAGCGATGCCATCAGGTGTCCATTCGGTTTCAGCCGGCGACGGAGGTGTTTTTGCGCCGGCAGGTCTTTTCGTTACGTCTGCTGGAGGTCATGCGACGCAGGAGTTCGGCAGAGCTCTTACGGCACAAGTGCCGAAAGTGATTATAATGGGGGTGCTGTGTTTCGCTTTCCAATATTCTTGACCGAAGTCAAGGCGGTCCCTTCTCCCATGACGTATCATAAGCTATCAGACGGTTGATCAGAGCGTTCCAGGAGACCCTGAGACAACACAGCAAGAGGAGGGAATCATGAAAGTTATTCATTTACGAGACACGAACGAATTTACCCCGGAGGCCATGAAACGGTTCTTTCTGGTGGAAGATTCACCGTATTTTAAGATCATCAATTTCAATCTCGACGCCGGGGTGACGTTTCCCGTCCATTCCCACGACCTGGATGGTGAACTCTCCATCCAGGTGCTGGAGGGTTCAGGATTTTTCTTAGGCGAAAATGACACCGAACTGCCGGCCCACAAAGGGGATATCCTGCTTTCCAGGATCCGCGAACCGCATGGCGTTCGCGCCGTTGAGCGGATGCGGATCCTGGTGACCATCGCGCCGCCGATCTGACCAGAGTCGGCGCTGCACGGCATACGGCGGACATGAAGCCTGCCGCACGCCAATCATCTCACCTGAGGAGGAATCATCATGGCAAAGACAGTACGAATCGACGAGGACGAGTGCATCGGTTGCGAAGCTTGCGTGGAGGGTTGCCCAAGCGTCTTCGCCTTCAATGACGATGCGGGGAAGGCTTACGTGAGCGAGGGCGCCGAAGCGGGCGACGATTGTGTTGACGAGGCGATCGCCAACTGCCCCGCCGCTTGCATTACCTGGGAATAAGCACAACGTCAACGACCGGAAGAGACGTCCGCCTCTTCCGGCCGTCATGTCGACAGCTCTTGCACCTGACGATGACGGAAGCAATCGACCAGGTGGTCATTGACCATGCCGGCTGATTGCATGAAGGCATAACAGATGGTCGAACCGACAAAGCTGAAGCCCTGTGCCTTCAGCGATGCAGCCATTCGATCCGATTCTGGAGATCGGGCGGGGACCTCGGCAAGGGTTCGGTAGTCGTGCTGGATCGGTCGATGATCCACAAATTGCCAGAGATAATCGGCGAAGCTGTCGTAGTGTTCCTTGATCCTCAACACCGCGGCGGCGTTGTTCACCGCAGCCTCGATTTTTTTCCGGTTGCGCACGATCCCGGAATCCTGAAGCAACCGTTCCACTTCTGGTGCCCCGAATCGACAGACGTGTTCAACCTCGAAACCTGAGAAGGCCCGCCGATAGTTGTCCCGCTTCCTCAGAATAGTCAGCCAGCTCAGACCGGCCTGGGCTCCTTCCAGGACCAAGAGTTCGAACAAAGCCCGGTCGTCACGGAGGGGAACACCCCATTCCCGGTCGTGATAGGCCGTGTAGAGCGGATCACTGCCGCACCAACCGCATCTGATCAGCAGGTCGCTCATGGCGTTGCTGTCGCCGGCGGAGCTGCGGAGGTCTCCGGCGGTTCTTCGCAATCGCTGAGGATGGAACACCCGTCTTCCGCCGGGGGAAGCAGCGGGGGCGACAGGCTTGATTGGCCGGACAATGATTGGGTGGGAAGCGGCGTCGCAGCGCTCAAACCACACTGTTTCCGAAGATGGTCCCGGATCGCGGTTTCTCCCCTGATGATGGTGATGGTCTCATCGGTCCGCTCGAGCAGCACCGGGACCTCGAGTACTTCCAGTTTCTTGAGAAAGGCGCGGTTTACCTGGGGACGGTAGCCTTCGGTGAAGGTGGCGCCGGGAAAGGTGAAAGAGGTGATGGTATCGATCGGATTGAAGGAGACGGCGCAGTGATTGCTGCCCGTTAGTTCTTCGATGATGGTCTCGCAGTGGTTGCAGGTGGAGGAGAAGAACAGATAGAAGTGGTGGGTCGCACCGCTCGGTTGAAAGTGGGCCAACGTGCCTTCCTGCAATGAATCGTTGTTGTCGGCCGAGGCGCTGAAATCGAGGCTGGCGAAGGCGAGCAGCACGGACCCGAAGACGAGCAGCGCCTTGGCCATCTGTTTCAGGCCGAGAAAGAGGTTGATGACCAGGAGCAGGGCGAGGATGATCAGACAATAAGAGCAATACGCCTGCGCCACGACGGTCTGAAACGAGAGTAGCACCCCTTCGGCCGCCAGGGCGGCGATCAACAACAGACTGACCAGGCGGCGCCAGTTCTCGGATCCGCGCCGGGCACGGCTGAGGCCGAAACTGATGACGAGGAAAAACGCCAGCCCAACCAGGTTGAAATAGAGTGGATCGACGGTGGTCATGGCGTCGACGATCCGGCAGCCTTCATCCTGGCAGAGACTGGTATCCTGCAGATGGATGAGCAGGGCCTGAATGGCCGTCAATATAACGCCAACGATGGCGGTGAGCAGACTGACAATCATATCTTGTTGAAATGGTGTGTAATGATTACGGTGACCACGACATATTAGAAGCTTGAGCAATAAAGTCAATAAACAAACGGCTCGATCGGAAACGATGCGAGCGTCCCGATCGGGGACGCAGCCGATACACATGAGGAAAGAATGATCGTCAGGATATTGCTGGCCGCTTTCACGTCACTGGTGGCAGGAGTCTGTTTCGGGGCCGGTCTGCTGCGGCTGATGAGCGCTTTGCTCGTCGGTTTCGGCGCTTGTGCGGCCGTTTTTTTCGGTGTCCTGTTTTTGCTGCCGCCCAACGACCCGACGATCACCTTCTCCGTTGCCGGGCCGGGAGACTCGTGGCCTTTTTTCCTGATTGGCGCCGGGTTGTGCGTTGTCATCGGCTGGCTGCTGCTAAAAAAAACAGCCCCTGCCGCCGAGGAGGAACTGGCTCCCCGGCATTGGCGACTGCTCGGCTTCGGGTTGGTGATCTATCTGTGCAGCCTGGTCCTGCCGGTACTGTTCTGGTTCCCTTCCGACGAGATGCGTCACACCCTGTCTGTGGATACCATGCACCTGCTGGTGCTGGTCGGCGTTCTCTTCTATCTGGCCGGAACAGCCTGGGCGCTGCTGTTGTTCTATCGCGCCAGCCGGGGGACCACCCCGGAGAAGCCGGATGTGATGCGACGGCTGGTCCTGATCGTTTTCTCTGTGGCTCACTTGGATAAACTGCCGGTACTGGTGGCCTATCTGTTGGTCTTTTCCGAGGAACCGGACCTGGTCTTCCCCGGGGCGGCGGCCCTGGCGCTGGTGGGCTATTTCCTCATTGCCTGGTTCCTCGCCCGGGTCTCGTTTGACGCCCGTCTGATCCCCTGACGGCCCGATTATTCTTGGTCAACCAGCCTAAGGACCCAGGCGCCGATGACGAACAAGGCGAGGATGCTCAACACGCCCCAGCGGCTGTCGCCGCTGAGCCGGGTAATCAGCCCCATCAGCAGGGGCCCGGAAATGGCGGCGAACTTGCCGAAGACGTTGTAGAAGCCAAAAAATTCCGAGCTTTTTTCCGGCGGGATGATCCGGCCGAAATAACTGCGGCTGAGGGCCTGAACACCGCCCATGGACGAGGCGACCAGCAGGGCGATCAGCCAGAAGAGCGTGACCTGCAGCGTCTGGTCGGTGATGAAGGGCAGGAGGAAGGCCAGCACGGTGATCAGGCAATAGACGAGAATGCCTGCCAGCAGGGTGTTTTTCGTGCCCCACCGCTCGGCCAGCCGGCCGAAAAGCAGGGCGAACGGAAAGGCGACAACCTGGATGAAGAGCAGCACGCCGATCAGCAAGGTGACCCCGAAGCCGAGATCGCGGCCGTAGGCCGTGGACATGCTGATGATGGTGCCGACCCCGTCGATATAGAAAAAATAAGCGGCCAGGAAGATAACGACCGGCCGATACTGCCTGATGGAGCGAAGGGTGGCCAGTAGCCGCTGCAGGCTGCTCCCGATGGGCTGCGGTTCGTCGGCCAATTGGTGCTGCTGACGCAGGTGGCGGATGGCCGGCAGGGAAAAGAGCAGCCACCACAACGCCACCACCAGAAAACCGATACGGGTCTGGTTCACCGGCAGGCTGTCGCCACTGGTCCCAGCCGACAGGATCAGGCCGATGACCACGAGAAAGGGGGCAACGCTGCCGATATAACCGTACGCGTAGCCCCGGGCAGAGATGACGTCCATTCGCTGGGGCGTGGTGACGTCAACCAGGAAGGCGTCATAAAAGATGTTGGCGCCGGCCCAGCCGACCCGGGCCAGGACGAACAGGCCCAGGCAAAGCAGCCACTGGCCGGGGCCGATCAGGGCCAGGGAAGCGTTGAACAGCAGGCCACCGGCGAGAAAGATGAGGAAAAAGTTCTTCTTCTGGCGCCGGGGATCGGCCAGGGCGCCGAGCAGCGGCGACAGCAAGGCCAGAATCAGGGATGCGGCGGCATTGGCAAAGCCCCAGTGGGCGGTGGAGATGGCGTCGGGCATGCCCTGGGCGGCCACGTCTTTGAAATAGATGGGCATGATCGCCGTCACCATGACCAGGACAAAGGCGGAGTTGGCCACGTCGTAGAGTACCCAGCTCCATTCTTCCCTGCTCATGGCCGGTTTTGAAGTTCTTGGATCGGTCCCTTGCGGAGGTTTGATCATGGTCGTGGTCTGTCGGTGGAGTCCCGGTAAAGCACCGTTGTAGGATCAGCCGCGCAGCGGAAAGGAGATGATCCGCTTCAGGTCGGCCGAGAGTTTGAACTGCCGCTTCATCACGCTCTGGGGTAGAACGAGGGAGCGGTTTCCCAGCAGTAGAACGGTGCCGGCATGAGCGGTTCCGTGGATATCGATACGGATCTGGTCGATATCGATTCCTTGATGATAGAGGGGGCTGACCTCCTCAACTTCTTCACGACTGTTGCCCTTGCTGCCCCGGGAATAGAGCTCGGTACCAGGTATCAGGTTGAGGGTGAGCAGGCGCAGCTTGATCTCGTCGATGGCGGCCTCCATCTTGCGAACCTTGCGGGAGCGGGAACTGCCGTGCAGCTGCAGCCATTGAATCAGTTCTTCCTGATGGTCGCTCAATTCGGCACGGGTCTGTTCGTAGAGTTTCAGCCGTTCCGGATCCACCCCGGCGCCGAGTGTCGCCGTGTCGCTTTTGGAGGTGCCCACGGTACCCACGCTCAGTTGCCCGGCGGCGATGATCGACCCACCCATGACCTTGCTGAGCGGGTGACAACGGATGTCGGAGCGGGACGTGACGGTGCTGAAATAGGCCTGGCTGCGGATAACGACGCGGCCGCCGGCCTCGATCCGTCCCTGTTCGATGAATTTGATATCGAGATCGCCGCCGCTGCTGATTCGCGAGTTTTTCCCCGTGATGCCGCCGTTGATCACCGCGTTGGCCTCGGTCTTGACCGTGGCGGACATGACGCTGCCGCCGATCTTCAGATCACCCAGGCAGAAGATGACGAAACCAGGTTGGATCGAGCCGTTGATGGTCAGAGACCCAAGGGATTCGATGTTGCCGGTGGTGTAGTTACAGTCGCCGGGAACCACCTGATGCGCCAGGACCTTGATGGTGTTGTTGTTGATCACCGACAGCACGCCGTCTTTCAGCGCCCGCACCTCCATGGTTTCCGGAGAGTAAACGGCGTCACCCTGAACGAAGATGGTGATGTCGCGGCCGCTCTTTGGCTCGATGGTTTCCCCGAGGACGTTCATCCCCGGTGAACCGGGAATCGCCGGTTGTTTGATTGCGATCAATTGGTCGCGCTGGACGCCGACCATGATCCGTCGTTCCCGAAAATCGATGCTACCGTCCTCCTTGATCTGGCCGGCGATCGGGCCGATCTCCAGGCAGAAGGAGAGATGGGCGTCGGTGCCGGGACCCGGCAGTTCGCCTTCGGCGATGACGAGTTCATGGGGCTCTGCCGGTGCGGCAGCGATGATCCTTCGCGCTTCGGCTAGAGCGGCTTCGTCCACACCGTAACGAATCCCCGCTTCGCGCAACGTCTGTTCCAGATCGACGTTCTGCAGGCCGATTGTGCCGGGGATGGTCGGCAGAATGAAGAGCATGGCACGCAGCCGATCGAAAGAGACCCTGAGCAGCGGTTGTACGGAGACGATGAGCAGCGGCCGTCCGTCTTCCTGGACCAGTTCTTCCACCTTGGGGTAGCCGAAAACAGTGGCCTGCAGACGTTGTCCGTCCGGGGAGAATTCGGTGTAGTGACCGGCCTTGAGCGGTTGCTTCTGAAAACCGCGGGCCGCGAACCGTTCGTAATCGGGAAAGTCGGCAAGCAATTGGCCGGGCCGGACCAACTCGGAGACAAGCAGCGGCTCGAGAGCGCCGTCGCTTTCGCCGAATCGTTTCCTGGCAAAGTGAAAGGTCGGTTCCAGGAGTTTAACGGATTTGGTGGAGGACTCCTTCGCTGCCATGAGGTCCATTCCGGAATCGGGTCCCGGGGTAGAGGGGGAGGGTCTGTAGGGGCCGGTGTCTGGCCAGAAGCCGTTGAACTGTAAACCATGACCTATCTGCCGGCAACAGGAAAGAATAGTGCTTTCGGTATACTGCCGGTCAACGGCGGTCGACCGGAGGCACGACAAAGGACGGCCGGCGACGCGAAAGCCTTGCACAATTAAGCTGATGTGTTAAAGGGAGGTGAATAACTCCAAAGACTTAGATCGTTCGTACAGGGGTGGTCATGAGCTTTGTTCCGGTCATCGGCAGGTCGATCAAAAAACAGCTGGAAGAGCGGGAGGACCTGGTCCTTTCCCCTTATGCGGCTCGTAACGCCGGTTCCCGAGGCCGACGGAGAGCGGAAGAGGAAGAGTTGTGCGACATCCGGTTGCCCTTCCAGCGGGACCGGGACCGGATCATCCACTCCAAGACCTTCCGCCGTCTCAAGCACAAGACCCAGGTCTTTCTGGCCCCCATGGGTGACCATTACCGCACCCGGCTGACCCATGTGCTTGAGGTCTCCCAGATCGCCCGCACCATTTCCGCCGCTCTCTGCCTCAACGAGCCGCTCACCGAGGCCATCGCCCTGGGGCACGACCTGGGCCACACCCCGTTCGGTCACGCCGGCGAAGCAACGCTCAACGAGTTGCACCCGAGCGGTTTCCGCCATTACGTGCACAGCCTGCGAGTGGTCGACTTCCTGGAGAACAAGGGCCGCGGTTTGAACCTGACCTACGAGGTGCGCAACGGCATTGTTCGCCATTCCAAAGGGAGCCACAAGGAGATCATCCCGTCGCGTCGTTCTGAGCGGGCCATCACGCTGGAAGGTCAGGTGGTCCGGGTGGCCGATATCATCGCCTACGTCAACCATGATCTTGACGATGCCCTGCGGGCCGGCATCCTGCGCGAGGACAGTGTCCCGCTGTCGATCGTACGGGTGGTTGGGGCCAAGCATTCCC
>JAUVWB010000306.1 GCA_030604345.1 Desulfofustis sp.
CCGAGAAGAGCAGCAACGGCTCGAGCTCCTGCGCCGGGAAAGCCAAACAAGGATCATGGAGCTGCCGTTGGAGACCTTGTTCACCAAACAGACCGTCGACGGGACCAGGCCACGACCGGCGCGGATCATGCAAAGCCTGACCTGCAGCGCCTGTAACGAAAAAACCATGGAGACGCGAACCCGGCGGCTGGCCGGCAGGACCTACTGCATCCCCTGTTTCGAGCAGATCGAGCAGAAACGTTAAGCCTTCACCATCGTCAAAGCGAAGCTGTACCGACGCCGCGCCCTTTCATCACCCTGGTCAGGCGACCATGGTGACGGAGCATCACGAACGAACGGTCAACCGCACAAGGCCTGATCGAGATCTGCCGTCACATCGTCTGGGTGTTCAATTCCCACCGATAACCGCAGCAGCCGGTCGCTGATGCCTACCCGTTGCCGCTCTTCGGCACTCATTTTGGCATGCGAGGTGCGAGCCGGGTCGCAGATGGTTGACTCGACGCCGCCCAGGCTGAGCGCTGGAACGATCATCTTCAGTCTTTTCAGGAAAACGTCGGTTGCCGGCGCCTCCTCCCCCAGTTCGAAACTGAGCATGGCCCCGAAGCCGCTCATCTGCCGCCGCGCCACCTGGTGGCCGGGATGACTGGCCAGCCCCGGATAGTGGACGGCCGACACCGCCCCGTGTTCCGCGAGAAACGCGGCGATAGCAGCGGCGTTCTCGGTCTGTTTGCTGACCCGCAGATGCAGGGTCTTGAGGCTTCGTTCCAACAGACCGCAGGCCTCGGCATTGAGACTGCCGCCCAGGTTGACGGCGGCGTGCCGCAGCCGATCGCCATGCTCGCGGCCAAACAGGGCGGCGCCACAGCAGAGGTCGCTGTGCCCTCCTAGATACTTGGTGCCGCTGTGCACCACCACGTCGACTCCGAGCGTCCGCGGCGTCTGATTGATCGGCGAGGCAAACGTGTTGTCGATAACGGTGATGATACCCTTGTCTCGGGCCAGGGCGGTGACCTCGCGGATATCGACGATACCCAGCAGCGGATTGGTCGGCGTCTCGATATAGATGAGTTTGGTCTGCTCTTCGATCGCCGCCGCAAACGACTGGACGGACTTTCCGACGAAACGGTAACGGATCCCGAAACGGGACAGCAGACCGGTGAGCATGGCGTGCGTACCGCCATACAATTCGTCCTGAACCACCACGTGTTCGCCGCTGCGCACCAACGCCAGGATGGTGGTAACCACAGCCGCCATACCGGAGCTGAAGAGCAGGCCGTCCTCCGCTTCCTCCAGGGCGCAGAGTTTGGCTACCACCGCCTCCTGGTTAGGCGTGTTGAAGTAGCGGGGATACGGGTTGACCTCTTTGCCCAGATAGGTGAAAGCCGACGAGGTGAAGATCGGGGTGTTGATCCCGCCGGTCTGCGGGTCCGGACGAGTACCGCTGTGCACGCATTGGGTCTGTTTGTTCATGGTGGTTTCCTTATCGGCTGACGTGCCGTTGTCGGGGCGACAGGTTCGAAGCAATCTCCTGGTACCGCCTGGCCCTGGCAGCCTCCGAACCGGTAAGCCCAGGGCTCGTCGACCAGGCGTCGAGCACTGTAGCATAGCCGCATCGTTTACGCCAGGCAAAGGTCCCCAGGCCGTCACCTGCAGAGCCCGTGACGCACCCCGCGTAGCGAGCACCCTTTCTCCCTGCCGGTATTGACCGATATAGGCCACATGGATTAGAATAATCAGACTTCCCGATTTTTATCCACATTCTGGTGCGTGACCATGGAAACAAGACATTTACGGATTTTCGTCACCGTCTATCAGACGAGAAGCTTTACCAAGGCGGCTGAACAACTCTTCACCAGTCAGCCGACGGTCAGCGAACACATGCACAATCTCGAGGAGAAGCTGGGGTGTCGTCTGTTCGACCGCCTCGGGCGCTCCATCGCTCCCACCCCGGAGGCCCAACTCCTCTTCCCGAAGGCAATGGCCCTTCTCGACGAGATGGACCGACTCAAGGAGACGCTGGCCGCAGCCACCAAACAGGTGGCCGGCGACCTGACCATCGGCGCCAGTACCATCCCCGGGGCCTACCTTCTGCCCGAGCAGGCGGCGGCCTTCAAACAAACCTACCCCGGTGTGTCCTTCACCGTCGTCATCAACGATTCGGCGGAGATCATCAAACGGGTCAATGAACATCGCCTCTACCTCGGCGTGGTTGGGGCCAAGATTCCGTCGACCAGACTGAGCTACACCGCCTTTGCCGGCGACGAGCTGATCCTGGCGTCACGCAGCGACCAGGGTTTGCCCGATGAGATCGAGGTCTCCTTGCTCACCTCGTATGACTTCTTGATCCGGGAAGAGGGCTCGGGAACAGGCCGCCATGTGCAACAGTTTCTCAGCCAGGCCGGCCTGCCCCAGACAGAGCTCAGGATCAGGGCCAGACTCGGCTCGAGCACCGCCATCAAGGAAGCCGTCAAGGCGGGACTCGGCGTGGCAATCATCTCCCGGACGGCAATCCGGGACGAACTGGCGGCCGGCACACTGCAGGAAACAAGAATCAAGGGGCTGGATATGCATCGTTCGTTTTACATCGTCATCCCGCGTAAACGAACCATGCCCAATCACTATCAGGTCTTTCTCGACTACCTGAAAACCTCACCATCCGCCGTCCCGGCTCTCTGAGCCGAGGTCGCGGCCTACCCGCATCAGCACCGCCGGCGATGGATCGGCGCTGCCGCCGGCGGCTTTCCGCTTAAGCCCGGCACCACAACGCATCAGAGGGTGCGGGAAGCCCTTGCATTTTTTTGCAAAGGCACGTACATATCAGCCATCGCTGCATAGTCGGCGCCGCCGCGGCGTCCTTCTCTCCCCTTTGCCCATACCTCAGGTCATGCTGTCCGATCTGGTAGTACGCGTCCTCGAAGTCTATGCGCAGGCCGATCAAGCGGTGCACCGCTACCGGACCGCCACCGGTCTCCGTTGCCCGTCCGGTTGTGTATCCTGTTGCCATTCG
>JAUVWB010000086.1 GCA_030604345.1 Desulfofustis sp.
CAGAAAAGGGTAAAACATAAGGGATAGACGCAAGATTCGGTGGCATTTACTCATCAGTTTTACCTCATAGCGTCCAAGTGATGACAAGGAGGAGATTGCAGCAGCACATCGTACCAAAAAAGAATCAGGCAATGAAGAAAATACATGGCAAGAAGCCACAGGGAGGTGTTGGTGTTATTGACAGACAAGTCCCTTTTCTGGAGATAATGCCATCAATTGCAAAAGCCCTTGATCCAGGTCAAGGAAAAGAACAAAGAAAACGATTATCACCAAAACAAGCAGACAATACGGCACTGGACAAAAGACCTTCGATAGCTAAAAGATATGGTCCGAACCATCCTCTCCTTGTTTTCACTATCTCTCCTAACAGCCCACGCACTTCGCACCGGCGATATCGGGGACGTTTTATTCTGGCTGCTGGCCGTTGCACTACTTTTTTCCCGCTGGCCATGGCGTGATGTAGCGCTCGCCGGACTATTCGCTTTTGGTGCAGCCTTGTGGGCAAGTGTCACCCTTGACCTGGTGCAGCAACGGCTCATGTTACACCAGCCGTGGCTGCGTCTCGCCGGCATCCTCGGGACAGTCACGTTGCTCTGCCTGATTGCGGCGAGCAGCACCCTGAGGCAGGCATGGCACCAGCGGGCACCGGAGACGACGGCCCCGGGAATCACCTTTTTGCTGACCGTGGCCGGGCTGGCGCTGGCCAGGACCATGAGTCCGGTCGAGCTCCTGCTGGCCGACCGTTTTCTGCCCGGCAGCGGCTGGGTGGTTGTCTTCGGGCTGGGTCTCTATGGTGCCTGGATTACCGGCAAGATGCTCGATCCCCGATCTACGGCACGGTGGCGACGCCTTATCTGGTCGCTCTTCTCGGTGGTCTTCTTCAGCCAGCTAGTGCTCGGCCTGGCCGGGCTGGAACAATTGTTGATGACCGGCTCGCTGCATCTGCCGGTTCCCGCCCTGATCGCCGCCGGCCCGTTGTTTCGCGGCGACGGGCTGTTCATGATCATCCTGTTCGCCACCGCCGTCGTCCTGGCCGGGCCGGCCTGGTGCAGCCACCTCTGCTATATCGGTGCCTGGGACAACCTGGCCGCCACCACCCACAAACGGGCGACCCCCTTGCCCACTTGGACCAAGGTGACGCGTTGGTTGCTCTGTCTGGCTGTCCTCGGCCTGGCACTCATCCTCGGCCGCAGCGGTTTTCCCATATCCCAGGCGGTATGGTTGGCCGCGGCCTTCGGGCTGATCGGCGTCGGTCTGATGCTGAGCTGGTCACGGCGTACCGGAACCATGACGCACTGCCTCACCTATTGTCCCATGGGCCTGTTAGCCAATCTGTTCGGGAGAGTGAACCCGTGGCGGATCACCGTCGGACCGGAGTGCACCGGCTGCGGCAGATGTACCAGCATCTGTCGCTACGATGCCCTGCGGCCGGATGATCTGCTGAAGAAGCGGGCGGGATTCACCTGTTCGTTATGCGGAGATTGTCTCGGATCCTGCCCGCACCGCCACCTCCAGTACCATTTCCCCGGGCTTTCCAGCGAGACGGCACGGACTGCTTTTCTGACTGTGGTCATCAGCCTCCACGCGCTGTTCCTCGGGGTCGCCCGCCTCTGACGATTCACCGCCTTAATAGGGCGGCCACAGGATCGGCAGCAGCACCACCGAAACGGCCATGGCCAGGATCGTAATCGGAACGCCGACCTTCAGATAATCGACGAAGCGATACCCGCCGGGCCCCATGACCAGCAGATGGGCGGGATGAGAGAGTGGGCTGGCGAAACTCGACGAGGCGGCGATAGCCACCGTCATCATCAGCAGGTGCGGCGAAATGCCCAGCGTCGCGGCCGCGCTGAGCGCCACCGGAGCCATCAGAACCACCAGCGCCGCCGTCGGGATGATCTGGGTCCCCAGCACGGTTACCCCGAACAGTGCCGCGACCACCCAGCGCGGCCCCAGCTCCCCGACCGATGAGACCAGCGCCGTCGCCCCGAGCTGGGCCGCTCCGCTGTTTTCAATGGCGGCACCGAGCGGCAGCATGGAGGCGATGAGAAAGATCACCTTCCATTCGATGGCCCGATAGGCCTCCTCCATGCTCAGGCAGCCGACCAACACCATGATGGTGGCTCCCACCAGCGCGGCAATGGAGATCGGCAACAACCCGGTCATGGCGCTGACAATTACCGCCGCCATGATAACCACCGAGAGACGAGCCTTCTCCAGCCTCGGTGCGCGCGCTGCCGCTTTGTCCAGCACCAGGAAATCGGGATCGCGGGACAAGGCCTCGAGTTTGCTGCGATGACCGTAGACGAGCAGCGCATCGCCGAACTGCAGCGGCATATCCTGCAACTGAGAGCGCCGCGCCTGACCTTTGCGCCAGACGGCCAGCACGCTGATGCCGTAGCGTTCGCGAAAGAGCAACTCGGCTAAGGTCTTGCCGGCCAGCGTCGTTCGCGGCGACAACAAGACCTCGGTAACTCCGATCTCCTGCGATTCAAGCTCGGCAATCTGGCTTGTCGACTGTTTGACCATGGTCAACTCCTGCAGCCCTTCAAGGATCTCGAGATCACGGCGGGACCCCTGAACGATCAGGACATCATCGGGCTGCATACGCTCCTGCGGCGACGGCATGAAGAGAACCGTATCGTCGCGCCGAAGAGCGACGACCGTCAGCCCGAAGGCGTTGCTCAGACGACTTTCCACCAGATCATGACCGGCCAGAACCGAACCCTGGGGAACTCGGATGGGCAGCAACTCGCCATGCCGGTCAAGCAGTGACGAGATCTCCGACTCGGGCACCAGGCTCACGTGCGCAAAGAGATGGTGTTCCGGCAGTCCCTCAAGTACCGCTCGTTCTCCCTGAAGTACCAGCCGATCCCCTTTGGCCAACCGGTGATAACGCAGATCGGCAGCCACTTGTTCGCCTGCCCCGTGCACCTGCAGGACATGGACACGAAAATCCCGCCGCAGGCCGCTTTCGCTCAACTTTTTGTCGATCAACGGAGAACCGTCGCCGATCTCTGCAACCGCCGTCGCCAGAGAATCGCGAAGCAGGTCGTGCAGCGGTTCTATTGGTTCCACCTGCAGGTGCTGACTGGCATGAAACCGCTGCAGATGGCTGGGATTTCCATGGACAATCAGCACATCACCGCCCTGCAGAACCTGGTCGGGCCGGGGCGCCAGTTGCAGAATTCCGTTTCGCTGCAACGCCAAAACAGTCAGGTAAAGCGCCGATCCGATGCGGCTCTCGGCGATAGTTCTCCCTTCCAGGGGCGAACCGCCGGGAATTCGGGTCGTGAACAGGTGGGTGCTGAACTGATAGGAAGCACCAATAGCGGCGCCGGCGCCGGATGCCTCGTCGAGCCGGCGGCTGGGCAGCAAATGCCGCCCGAACGCCACCATGAAGACGATCCCGACCACCACGATGGCGCCGGTTATCGGCGTGAAATCAAAGATGCCAAAGGGCGTGAACCCGGCAGCACGGATCGCGTCGGTGATCAAAATATTGGGCGGCGTGGAGATCCCGGTAAACGGCCCGCCAAGCAGGCATCCTAGCGCCAGCGGCAACAACAGGCGCGACGGCGGCCGGCCGCTGCGCCGGGCCAACTCCATGGTGGAAGGCAGCAGAATGGCGGCCACGGTAGTGGTGTTGATCAGCGCCGAAAGGAGACTGGCGGCGGCCATCAACACCATCATCAAGACCACTTCACGGCCCTTGGCAAACCGCTGCAACGGCTGACCCAGCTGATGAGCTATACCGGTTCGGGTCAGGCCGGCCGACAGGATGAACAGGGCCCAGACGGTGACCACCGCCGGGCTGCTGAATCCGGCCAGCGCCTCTTGCGGCGTGACCAATCCAGTCAGGGACAACGCCGACAGCACCAGCAGTCCGACCAGGTCGACCCGCAGCCACCCGCCGACAAAAATCACCAGCGCACCAAAGACAATAACCAGCAGAACCAGAATCTCGTACGACATCTCACCTCCACACCCTACCTGCACGAACTGCGCCCTGCGCCGGGCGATCAATTGGCCAGGCAGTGGAAAACCGCTATACCGCGGTCGCTTCAGCCTTTATAGCCGCCTTCTCTGAAGACGGCAACCAAACAACCATTTTGAGCGGGCGGTTTCACCATCCGTGCTTATGGTGAAGATATCCGATGGTTGCACGGCTCTCCGGCAACCGCACGCAACGCAAGGCATCGTAAAAAGGAGGAACATCATGCCCAATGTGACGCTCGTCAGCGCCGCCGAGGCGCATGAACGGCAAAGACGTGGCCAGGCCCTGCTGGTTTGTGCCTACGACAGTGACGAAAAATTCACCACCTACCGATTGGAGGGGGCCATTCCGTTAAGCGAGTTCACGTCGCGGCTCGGCTCCATCGACCGGGGCCGGGAAATCATCTTCTACTGCAACTGAAAAGGTGGAGGCACCGCTGCTGGTCGAGCAGCACAGTATAAAGAACAAGGATTCTTCAACGCCAAAGCCATCGACGGCGGCGTCGGCGCCTGGAAGAGTGCCGGGTTACCTATTCTTTCCTGACAGTCTGACGGGAACCGCCCAGTCTGCCTGCCCGGCAGGTATTACGCCTTGTCGACGACCGTCGCCGCATCAGGTTCGGCATCGGCTGAAAACGGTACGGAAAAGTAAACCTCATCGCCCCAGACGTTGGCTCGGGCCTTGATCGGCAACGCATCAAGCAGTCTGCCGGCCGTGGGCGTGTGGCGCAGGACCGCCGTTATCGTGCCGGCGGGCCAGGAAATGGTGATTCGTGGCATATGCCTCCTCCAAAAGATGAGAGTCGGGCGATCCGGTACAACCGCCGACCCGTTTTCTTTGGGAGTATCACAGAGCTGCAGGAAAGTCTAATCCGACGTGCAAAGTAAAAACCTTGCCAGAAGCAGGCAGGAACAGTAGCGTAGGGAAGCATGCATCGCATCCTGCTTTTCTGATAAGGAATTTCAGCAGTGTCACCACCGCGCGCCTGGCTCCAGTCCCTGCACCCCCACTGCCGTCGTCCGGTAACGTTGACCATTGTCTTGGCGGCGAGCGGCGGGGTCTGTGCCGTCGCCCAGGCCGCGCTGCTCGCCCATATCCTCCACGCTGCCGTGATCGATGGCACCGGGCGCGAGCTGCTCCTGCACTTTTTTGCCGCACTCGCCGGGACCGTGCTGCTGCGCTCGCTGCTGGGCTGGGGCAGGGAACTATCCGGACAGCGCTCGTCAACCCTGGTTCGACGATTTGTCCGTACCCAACTCCTGGAACGATTCAGCGCAGCCGGACCTCTGCCGCTCCTGGAAAGGCAGACGGCGCCTCTGGCCAGCTCGGCGATCGAACGCGTCGAAGCGCTGCACGGCTATTTTGCCCAGTACCTGCCGCAGAGGATGGTGGCACTGATCGTCCCGACCATGATCATACTGGTCGCGTTCAGTGTCAGCTGGGCGGTGGGGTTGATCTTTCTACTGACCGCGCCGCTCATCCCGGCGCTGATGATCATGATCGGCCGGGGCGCCGAGAACCTGAGCCACAAGAATTTTCAGCTCCTGTCACGGATGAGCGCGCACTTCCTCGACACCCTGCAGGGACTGGCCACCCTCAAATTGTTCATGCGCTCTCGTGCCGAAGCGGAGCGCATCGCCGTGTCCTCGGACGAGTATCGCAAAGGGACCATGGCAGTATTGCGGGTAGCCTTCCTCTCTTCGGCAGTCCTTGAATTTTTCACGTCGGTGGCCATCGCCATGACCGCCGTTTTCCTCGGCCTCTCCTATCTCCATTTTCTCGATTTCGGCCTCTATGGAAATCAGCTCACCTTGCGCACCGGGCTTTTTCTGCTCCTGCTCGCTCCTGAGGTGTATCTGCCGTTGCGCGAACTGGGCACCCATTTCCACGCCCGCGCCGACGCACTCGGCGCCGCTGTTGAATTGAGCGCATTGCTCGCTGATCTGCCGGCCCAGACCCGGCCCGCCGCCTCCCATCGGATGTCCGGTCAACAGCGTGTCGACCTGGAGTTCCGCCACGTCTGTCAACACTATGCCGGTCGGGCCAAACCGGCGCTTGATGATCTCTGTCTGACGGTCAAGGCCGGCGAGTGGCTGGCCATCGTTGGCGCCAGCGGCGCCGGAAAGACAACGCTTCTCAATCTGCTCCTCGGTTTCCTTCCACTGCAGCAGGGCAAGATCCTGGTCAACGGACAATCTCTGGCGGACCTCGATCCCGATGAGTGGCGTCGTCATCTTGCCTGGGTGCCGCAACAGCCACACCTGTTCTTCGGCAGTCTGGCGGACAACATTGGACTGGGCAACCCGGGACTGACGGGCGCACAGATAGCAGCAGCGGCCCAGCAGGCCGGCCTGCAGCAGAGCGCCAGCCTGCTCTCCGGACTGACCACCGGTGCCGGTGAACGGGGCAATCGCCTCTCCGGCGGCCAGATACGCCGAGTGGCCCTGGCCCGGGCCTTTGCCAAGGGTGCGCCGCTGCTGCTGCTGGACGAACCGACCGCCGGCCTCGACCTGGAAAACGAGCGGTGGATCATGACCAGCCTGGAGCGGCTGCGGCAGGATAAAACGGTGATTATGCTCACCCACCGGCTGGATACCGCCAGGCATGCCGACCGGATCGTAGTGATGGCCGCGGGGGCAGTGGTCGAG
>JAUVWB010000082.1 GCA_030604345.1 Desulfofustis sp.
CAGGAGAAACTGCACCCCATTGATGACCTGTGGCGCCAAGCCGGTTTTGATCAGTTCTTCCCCGAGCCAATCGCCACGGCTGCATGTACTTACAACGGGAGAAAATACCTGGTACCGATTACCCAGCATTTAGTGGTGTTTTTTTATAACAAACGTCTTTTGGCCGAAGCAGGGGTAACACCGCCAAAAACCTGGCTCGAACTGATTCAGATGGGGAGGGTTCTTAAGGAACGGGGGAGCACCGCTTTTTCTCTTGGAGCACGAGAACGCTGGCCAGCGCAGTTCTGGTTTGACTATCTGCTGCTTCGTACCGCTGGATCGGGTTACCGTAACGCTTTGATGACAGGGCAAGCGGCCTATACCGATAAGGAGGTTGTGGAAACATACCGTAAGTGGGCTGAACTGATCGAAGAAGGTTTTTTTAACAGCGACGTGCTGTCGATTGGATGGGTTGAAGCAGTTGAACGAGTTTGCAGGGGGGATGCAGCTGCAACGCTCATGGGTACCTGGGCCATGCAGATACTCACCGGTGCCGGCTGTGGTCTTGAGCCGGAGGCCGATTTCGATTTTTTTATCTTCCCATCTGTCATCCCCGACATGCCGCTTGTCTCGGTGGGTCCTATCGACGGCATTGTTCTGACTAATGAATCGCCGAACCGCGACGTCGCCCCGGCGGTTCTGGCCTATTTTGCAGAAAAACAGCCGCAGCAAATAATGAGCCGGGGGTCGGGCGCGCTGGCACCTAGTAGTGAAGTCGAGCGGGAATTTTACGATCCATTCAAACAACGCTTACATGAGGCGATTCAGCACAGTGATGAGTGGGCTTTTGCCTATGATTTGGCGACACCGCCGCTGGTGGCTGAAAAAGGGATGGACAGTTTCATCGAACTGTTCGCCTATCCGGATCAATTCCAGGCGATTTTGCACGTTCTCGAAGAAGAGACCGAGGGCCTGTTTGATAGGTGATCGAGATAAAAAATGTATTGAATCAATGACGTTGACCGACTTGTCTTTTCGGGCAAAGCTCAGCCTAGCT
Organism: Desulfofustis sp.; assembly: GCA_030604345.1. Next base: position 1,037 of record JAUVWB010000082.1, read on the forward strand.
TTCTCTACTGTCCTGCTTCTCACCCTGGGGCTGGTCCTGATTAATTGGTGGGGTGTCGATCGCGCTCTATTCAGGCAAGAACAGACCTACGCTTTCGCCGCAGTTATCGAGCGCCGCTTCAATCAACTGATTCGTACCGAACAACTTTTTCGGAGTACGGAAAGGATCGAGCAATCAAGAGCCGTAAAAGACTTCCTTGTCGATATCAGAGCCCAATTACAAGCGCGTTCAGACAGCAGGCCTCAAGGGGATCAGCAGGATGCCATTGCCAGCCTGTTCGATGCGCTCGACACCTATGAGGATCGATTCGCTGATTACAACCGCTCCTTGGTTGCCATGCAAACCATGAAAAGCAGGATGTTAAAAGAATCCGAACGGCTGTTTCATTATACAGGAAAGCTTATGGAGGTGGGTAAGCGGCCCGGCGAGTCGCTGCTCGGTTCTGCTCCTGCGGCCAATATGCAGTTCGCTATCGGAACGCTATTGCTGGCAGAGAAAGAATATTTTCTGACCAATTCCGAGGAAATTGCGGCTCGAGTGCAAGCCCTGGCGATGTCCATCAGTGCACAGGCAGGAATGCTCGAACGGAGCGAGTCAGACAACCGAGAAAAATTACAAGCATTTCGTATCGCTCGGGCTACCGACATCTATCTGGATATCTTTATCCAATGTGTTGCTGAGCAAAATAAACTGAGTGAAGCTGTCCATCAGGTGCAGTTGTCTCGGGATACATTTTCCAGCGCGCTCTCACGGTATCTTGAGCTTTCACGACGACAAAATGAGGAACAACTGGGCTTTTGGCGAGTGTTTTCAGCCATAGTTTCGGTGGCAGCGACACTGATTGGCATTGCCGCCGTTGTCGCCCTGTCGAACCTGATCACCCGATCGGTCAACGAACTGCGAAAATCGGCCCAGCAGATCGTTGACGGTAACCTCGACACCTCGGTTTCGGTAATCGGCAATGACGACCTGGGCCAACTCGGGCACCTGTTCAACGAGATGTGTGCTCGATTGCGCAACAATTTTCGGCATATCGAGAATTACCGGGATCATCTCGAGCTTTTGGTTGAGCAGCGGACGGCCACACTGGAGAAGGAAGTGGCTGAACACCTCGCGACCGAAGAAGCTTTGCGAACTAGTCAGGAGCGGCTGGCCAATATCGTATCGCAGTCGCCACTGGGCATAGTGGTCTTTGATAGGGATTTCATCATTCAGGAATGGAATCCCGGTTGTGAAAGGATTTTCGGATTTTCCCGTGAAGAGATCATAGGCAAGCACGCTTCTGTGATTATCCCGGAAACGGCGAGAGAGCAGGTTGATAATGTACGAGTTTATCTGCTTGAAGGACGGAAATCGATTCAGAATCAGAACGAAAACATCACCAAGACTGGCAAGAGAATCATTTGCAACTGGTCCAATACGCCGCTGACCAACGCCGACGATCAAGTGGTGGGGATGCTGTGCCTGGTTGACGATATAACGGAAAAACTGCGGCTCGAGCAGGAAGTGTTGAAGATCAAGAAACTTGAATCAACTGGGGTGCTTGCTGGTGGCATCGCTCATGATTTCAACAACATATTGACAGCTATACTGGGCAATATCAATCTTTCGTTGCTTGATGAGAGGTTGCCGCAACAGACTCGTTACTATCTCGTCGCAGCAGAAAAAGCGACGATCAGGGCTCAGTCTTTGACCCAGCAGCTGCTTACGTTCGCCAAAGGCGGTGAGCCGGTCAAGGAACAGACCTCACTGGTCGAGTTGATCAAGGATTCTGCAGAATTCGTTTTGCATGGCAGCGCAACATCATGTTGCTTTCATTTTCCTGAGGATCTCTGGATGGTCAGGGCGGATCGAGGCCAGTTCAGCCAGGTGATTCAGAACATTGTTCTCAATGCCAGCCAAGCCATGCCCGGTGGCGGGGTTATCGATATCAGCTGTGAAAACCTCGCGGACACGAGTGCCTATGGTTCGGTGCTCGATCCGTCACAATCCTACGTTAAAATATCTATCGCCGATGCCGGTGTGGGGATTCCTCCCGTCGTTCTCGATAAAATTTTCGATCCCTATTTTTCTACGAAACGGGAAGGAAGCGGACTAGGGTGGGCGATCACCCACTCCATCATTAACAAACACGATGGACATATTTCCGTGGCGTCCACACCGGGGAGCGGTACGGTATTTACGATCTTTCTGCCCGCGGATAGAGGCTTCGTGCAGCCAGCCCCGCAAAGATCGTCAGTGGCGGAAACGTTGCAGCCGGCAAGAATATTGCTGATGGATGATGATGAAATGGTTCTCAATGTCACTCGTTCGATTTTACAAACCCTCGGACATCAAGTGGAGTGTGTCCGGGAGGGAGACGAATGCCTGGAGCGATTTCGAATGGATCTCGCAACCGGCAGCCCCCCTGATCTGGTGATCCTTGACCTGACGATTCCCGGCGGAAAAGGGGGAGAAGAGACCGCGCGTGAACTCAAGCTCATCGATCCATCGGTAAAAGTAGTCGTTTCGAGCGGCTACGCCAATGATTCGATCATCGCTTCGTACCGAGAGTATGGCTTCTGCGCCGCCCTTTCCAAACCATACGTGGTTGAGGACCTGGCGAAGGTCATACAAAGCACGTTGCGTGTGGGGAAATCGTAGACGTTTTCTTCAAGGCCATGAATGGCCTACTCACCCTGGGCAACACCGTCAGGTCTGGATTGGGTTTTCAAGAGACCGAGAAGATCCTCCCGTTGTTGATGGCATGCGGCCATGTCGAGTCGCTCTGACAACCTGAGTGTTCCCCTCTTCCCCGGAGAGCAAGCGAACATGGTTTCTTTCTTTATGCCTGAACCGTTTCTATTACCGCAGTCGTGTATCCTCGTCTCCGAGACTGCGGATACGTGGTACCGTTGCCAATTGAAATTGCCTGCAGTTTAGGCGGAAGCTGCAATGTTTTTGGCGTGCGCCAGCCAGCATGAGGCCTCGCGGATATCCTGGTCGGTCAGCTCATGGCCGGCCGGGATCGTTATGACGTTCACGTCGGCGCCGGCACGACTCAGGGTGTTGATCAAGGCGTCTGTACTGGCGGCCGGGATCACGGTGTCGGCGGCGCCGCGCAGCACCAGGATTCGTTTGTCGCTCAGGTCCACCGGTGATGTCGGGGAGAGCGGCAGCATGGGCCGCAACAGAATGGCACGGGAAAAAATCTCCGGCCGCAGCAGCAGGATGGCAGCAGCCATGGTGGCGCCGTTGGAATAACCGAGGCCGACCATCTGGTCTGGATTACGGCGGTATGCTGCCGCCGCTGCGGTCAGAAAGTCGGCCAGCTGGTGGGTTCTTCGCACGAGGTCCTGCTCGTCGAAGACCCCTTCGGCTAACCGTTTGAAAAATCGGTTCAGGATCCCGTTCTCCCTCTCTTGTCCGCGGGGGCTGATGATGGCGCTTCCCCCGCCGATCTGCCGAGCCATTGGCACCAGATCGTTCTCGTTGCCACCGGTGCCATGCAGGGCCACGATGGTCAGGTCGTCCGGCTGTGAGTGGTGCGGCTCGACGAAGCGGTGAACGAATTCGGTCGGACGGAGCGGCGGCAGCCGGCTGACGATGGCGCGGCGGTGCGCCTCGTATGGTGACGGCAGTTGCAGCGCTTGACCGAGCTGCTCGAGTGGTTCGTCCACGGTGAAGCCGGGCGGGTCGGTGGCAATCTCGAACAATACCCCGGCCGGCTCGTGAAAATAGATGGAGGTGAAGTATTTTCGATCGCGAACCGGGGTAACCTGATAGCCGTCACTCTGCAGCTGGTGTTGCCAGCGTATCTGTTCGTCCTGGTCGGCGGTGCGAAAGGCGATATGATGCACGGTCCCGGTCCCCTGGCGTCCCGGCTGCGCTGCCGGATCGATCAGCAGGTCGTAAACGCGTGCCGGGTTGCGCCCTTCTCCCATGTGGAAGCGAAGACGATTGCCTTCCCGCCCGAGCAGCGTCATCTTCAGGGAGCCGGTCAACAGAGATTGCGTCGGGTCGGGTGTGACGATCAATTCGGTTGCCGAGTGAAATCCGTAAATGGCATGCTCTTTCCCGGCACGTTCGTTAGCGGCAAAGCTTGTTTGGCTGGATGAAGGATCGGCGACCAGTTCCAGTTGCATGCCGTCGGGATCGGAGAAAGCGAGCACCGTCTCACCGAATCGGGTGGTGGTGGTGACGGGGATGTGATGTCGCTGGAGCCGATTGTGCCAGTAATCGATGGCCGGAGCGGCAATGGAAAAGGCAATACTGACGATCATGCCGGCACCAACCGTGCCCCGCGGCAGGTCCTGCCAGGGAAAAAAGGTGAGAATGGTACCTGGGGTGCCCCGTTCATCTCCGTAGTAGAGATGATAGGTGAACGGATCGTCGAAATTGACGGTCTGCTTGACCAAGCGGAGTCCAAGGACGTGTTCATAGAAGGACAGGTTGGCTGCCGCGGAGCCGGTAATAGCGGTGATATGATGGATGCCGCCGATGGCGAGAGCGTGGCTCATGGGAGTCCTCGTGTGGAATCTTGGTTGTTGCAAAGCGCCGGGCTCGGCTGTCTGAAAGTCAGCCCTTGATGAGCGTGGCAACCGAGTCGACTGACCACTTTGATCGTGACTGGTTACTACAAAGTAGGACTTGCTGGCGTGGCGTCAAGACCCGATCCGCATGGACGAATGGCCTTGGACGCACGGTTGGCTGCGGAGCGCAGAGATGCCTTCGGGGCAGGGTCGCTGAGATAGGCTGCGAGAGGGGCTTTACCGATGGGTAAGCAGTGAATTGTTCCGGGGCGCGGGTAACTCCTGCGCCCCGGAACAGTGAAACATCAAGCGACGGCCACCAATTCTATGTCAAACGTAAGATCCTGGCCGGCAAGCGGGGGATTGGCATCGAGCAGGATGTGGGTATCGGTGATGTCGGTCACCGTGACCATCAGAATCTCCCCGTTGGCGCCACCCACCTGCAGCTTCTGGCCCACCTCGGGGTTCAGATCGGCCGGGACATGCTCGATGGGGGCGGCGATGACCAGGTCCTCATTCCGTGGACCATACGCCTTGTGGACCGGGATCTTGACGTGTTTCTTCTCGCCGACGGCCATGCCCGAGACTGCCTCGTCGAACCCGGCGATGACCTGGCCGCTGCCGATGGTGAATTCGAGCGGTTCCCGGCCTTCGGATGTGTCGAATATGGATCCGTTATCAAGGGTGCCGGTATAGTGGATTTTTACCGTGTTGCCTTTTGCTGCTACCGTCATGAGATACTCCTCTCGCTCTTTCGGCGACGTTGGATGATGGTGATCGGGTGTGTCGTTGTGTTCACGGTGAGCCGGAAGCCGACCGGCGACGATTGTACCAGACGCGGCCTATCGCACGCGATGTTGGTGTGAGCATCGTTCAGTGACCCGACCTGAACGGACCGTTTTGGTAATCCCGCTTGGATGTATCCGACACACTAGCACAGAATGATGACAATGCAAGGGCAAGGGGGTTACTGGACGAGATAGAAGAGCCATGGCAGAACAATCACCAAAAGGCCGGTGGAAACCAGCCAACAGGTGTTGGCCAGATCCAGATCCAGGTCGTAGATCGATGAAACGACGATACCGTTGAAACCGACCGGCATTGAGGATGCGATGAGCACCACCTGGAGCGGCAACTCGTCGGCAATGGCTGCGAGACCGAGCAGCCAGGCGCAGAGCAAAGCGACCAGCGGCAGGCAGAGGAATTTGATGGCGGCGATTTTCACCCCTGCTGTGAGATGGTGGCGAAGATTGCCGACCTCCAGACCAAG
>JAUVWB010000174.1 GCA_030604345.1 Desulfofustis sp.
GCGTGTCGGCCGGGTCGGATGCTTCAGGGACGGCTGAACGACGCCTCACCAGTCGGTTGTCTGCGACAAACGCGGACCACACCTCCGGCTCGCCGGGGAGCGATCCGGCAAGGCAGAGCGGCGTCACCCGCTGTGGTCCGACGCTTATAGCACCGCCGCGATGGAGCGTGACCAGGCTGTCTCCACCGATACCGCCGGTGTGCAGGTCGATGGACGGCAGGTGCGTCCGCCAGGAGCCGATGGTGCACCCTTCCCGAGCCTGCGCGGCAACTCCATCTTCAACCAGGACCACGTCGGTGGTTGTGCCGCCGACATCCACGACCAGAAAGGTGTCCGGCCGGTGGTGAGCACCGAACAGGGCGGTGCAGGCGGGGCCGCTGGCAACGGTTGCACCGGAACGCTGAATTGCATCGTCCGGCCGAACCGGCGAGCCGTTGCCGGTGATGATGGCGAGCGGGGCAGAGAGGTATTGGTCGCGCAGAACCTGGTCGACACTGTCGATGAAGGTGGACATGAGCGGCATCAGGGTGGCGTGCAGGGCGGCGGTGGCGGCGCGTTCCTTCATGCCGGTCTGGCCGCTGGCCCGATGCGAGCAGAAGACCGGTTTGGGATCGATCAGGGAGATGGCTTTTTCCGCCACCAGCTCATGGGTTGGGTTGATCGTTGACAGGGCCGAGCAGACGGCATAGGCATCCACCTCCGGCCGCAGCTGCTCAAGGCTGGTGACGAGCGATTCCAGTTCCAGCGGCTCTTCTTCGCTGCCGTCCATTTTGTGACCGCCCTTGAGATAGACGAGCGCGGTGACCGGCAAGGAAAAGTGTTTGACGTAGCCGATGATGAATACCGCCACCTTCGCCCCTTTCTGTTCCACCACGCTATTGGTGGCCAGGGTGGTGGACAGGCCGATGCCTCCCACCTGTTCCGTCTTGATTGCGGCTTGGCGCAGCAGGTGCGACAGTGCCCGGTTGATGCCGTCTGCCAAGCGGTGGTGGGTGGTCGGGACCTTGGCGGTAGCCAGGATCGAGCCGCTGTCTGCGTCCATGCAGACGGCGTCGGTACAGGTGCCGCCGGTATCAATGCCAATCAGGTAGCTGTTCATCAGAAACGGGGGAAAGAGGTGTTGTTTATCGCGTCCAGACCACGACTATAACCCAGCGCAAACCCTTTGACCATGTTGAAGTGGCTGTCTTGCCGAAGGGCATCCGGCAGCCCGGGGAAGCCGGGAGGGGTGGTGGTTGTTTCTTGTTTCATCGCGACCGGTATTGTAAGATGCTCCTCCGGGGCCGATCATGAGGAAGAGGGGAGTACGAATGGATTTTCTGCAGATAACCGGCAAACGCTATCTGGTGTTCGGGCTGGCCAACAAGAAATCGATAGCCGCATCGATAGCCGCCACCCTTCTGGAGCAGGGCGCCGAGGTGATCCTGGTGGTCCACTCCGAGGCCAGGCGACAGACGGCTCAGCGCCTCTTTCCCGGGGTACCGGTCTTGCTCTGTGATGTCTCTGATGAAGCGCAGCTCTGCAGGGTACGAGACGAGGTGGCGCAGCAACTCACTGGGGCCGGTGGCGGGCGTCTCGACGGTATCGTCCACTCCATCGCCTTTGCCAATTACGCGGCGGGGATCAAGCCCTTTCATGAAACGCCGAAAAATGATTTTCTGCAGGCCGTGGACATCTCCTGCTTCTCCCTGATCGCCATTGCCAACCAGTTCAAAGAACTGCTCGATCCGGACGGATCGGTGGTGACCGTGTCCATCTCCACGACGCGCATGGCAGCCACCAACTACGGCTACATGGCCCCGATCAAAGCGGCCCTTGATTCATCCTTGTGTTTTCTGGCCAAGAGTTTCTCCGCTTTTTCCCGGGTCCGGTTCAACGCCGTGGCTCCATCCTTGCTGAAAACATCCTCGTCAGCCGGGATCCCAGGCTATATCGACAGCTATCTGTTTGCCGAAAAGGCAATGCTGCGCAAGCGGGCGTTGACCACCCAGGAAGCCGCAGATACCGCCGTGTATCTGTTGTCGCCCCGATCGTCGGGGATAACCTGTCAGACCATCGTGGTCGACGGGGGCATGTCGGTAAACTACTTCGATCGTGATATCGTTGCCAAGGCCATCAGTTGAACCATATCTGTCCCCCGTCACTTTTCGGGTCGATCCCGAGAAATGCATCCGTTGTGCCGAATGCGTGACCGATTGTCCGGTCAATATGCTGGTGATCGGGTCGGAGCCGCCGACGGTCGCCGCCGGACGGGAGAACGACTGCATCGGCTGCCAGCACTGTCTGGCCGTCTGCCCGACCGGGGCTGTTTCGGTGCGAGGGAAAAATCCAGATGATGCTCTCCCGGTGCTCGATGCCGCTTTACCCTCCCTGGATGCGGTGGAACTGCTGGTGAAAGGGCGGCGTTCCGTTCGCCGCTATCGGGACGAGGATGTGGATCGAGCGTTGTTGCAGCGCCTTTTGGCCAGCGCCTTGCAGGCGCCGACGGCGCGTAACAACCGCCAGGTCGCCTTCACCGTCGTCGACCGGCGAAGCGACATGGACCGGTTGCGCCGGCTGACCATGGACTGTGCAGCCGAGGCGTTGCGTGCGGGGACCCTGGCCGCCGATTACGGCTATCTGCGGCAGATGGTGGAGGGGTGGCAACGATACGAGGCGGATCTAATCTACCGCTGGGCCCCCCACCTCCTGGTGGCTTCGGCACCGCGGGAGTCGGCCGCCCTCGTCCAGGATACCACCATTGCCTTGAGCTATTTCGAGCTGCTGGCGCGGGCGGCAGGTCTCGGTGTGTTGTGGAACGGCATGGCGGTGATTGCGCTTCGCCTGTTTCCTGAACTGCGGCACACGATCGGGCTGCCGGATGGGCAGCAGATCGGATTTGCCGTGAGTTTTGGTTGGCCGGGCGTTACCTATCACCGCACCGTTCAGCATGATTCTGTCCCCATCTGTTGGGTCAGTGAAACACCGTCATGAAAAAGAAGTGCTGAGCGGCTGATCAAAAGGTGAGCGGTTGTCTCGGGGTGATGACGAAGCCGCTGCCGCTCATGCCGCCACTACCACCTTTGGTTCCTTCCCGGTGGTCGATAGTGATGACTTGGCAGTAGGCGCCAGGAGACTGCGTGCCACGATGACGGGTACCGTCCCTTGCTGAAAAAAGTGATCGAATAAAAAAACCCAAGACCGAAGTCTTGGGTTTTTTCGTTCACGGCACTGAAGCGGTCTAAAGCAGGGCCAGCAAAACTCCGGCGGCCACAGCCGAGCCGATAACACCGGAGACGTTGGGTCCCATGGCATGCATGATCAGGTGGTTCTGCGGGTTGGCCTCGAGGCCAACCTTGTTGACCACCCGAGCCGCCATCGGTACGGCGGAGACGCCGGCGGCTCCGATCAGCGGGTTGATCGGGGTCTTGGTGATTTTGTTCATCAGCTTGGCCATCAGTACGCCGCCGGCGGTGCCGATGCCGAAGGCAACCATACCCAGCAGCAGGATGCCGATGGTCTCCAGGTTGAGGAATTTGTCGGCGGAGAGCTTGCTGCCGACACCGAGGCCGAGGAAGACGGTGACGGTATACATCAGGGCGCCCTTGATGTTGTCGGAGAGCCGGTCAACCACGCCGCACTCCTTGGCCAGGTTGCCGAGCATGAACATACCGATAAGCGGCGCCGCGCTGGGGAGCAATAGAGCGCAGATGGTCAGCACCAACATGGGCAGGATGATTTTCTCCAGTTTGGAGACGTGGCGCAGCTGGACCATCTTGATTTGCCGTTCTTCCTTGCTGGTCAGCCATTTCATGATCGGCGGCTGGATGATCGGTACCAATGCCATGTAAGAATATGCAGCGATGGCGATCGAGCCGAGCAACCGGGGTGACAACTGGCTGGACAGGAAAATGGCGGTGGGTCCGTCGGCGCCGCCGATGATGCCGATGGAGGCGGCATCCCGGAGCGAGAAATTGATGCCGGGCACGAATTCCGAGAGAAACAGCGCCCCCAGCAGGGTGGCGAAAATTCCCAGTTGGGCGGCACCGCCGAGCAAGATGGTCTTGGGGTTGGCGATCATCGGACCGAAATCGGTCAAGGCGCCGACGCCCATGAAGATCAGCAGCGGGAAGATGCCGGTGACGATGCCCACCTCGTAGATGTAATGCAGGATGCCACCCGGGTCGGCAATGCCGGCCAGGGGGATGTTGGCCAGGATGGCGCCGTAGCCGATCGGTACCAGCAGCAGCGGTTCGAATCCTTTGAAGATACCGAGGTAGAGGAGCGCCAGGCCGACGGTAATCATCAACACCCGGCCGATGCCGACGGTCCAGTCCCGGTTGAATTGGCCGTCGATTACCCCGTAGATGCCGGTGGTACGAGCCAGGTTGCCCATGAGTTGGCCGATATTGGGCAAGGTACGATCAGCTACCATGCTCGGTTTGGCGGCAATGACACTGGCCGGGGTCATGACGCCCAGCTCGTCGCCCTGTTTCACCTTCTGGTATGAGGTGACGGGCATTGAGGTGATGGTTCCCGATTCGCCGGCCTTGAGCTCGATAATGGTTCCCTTTTCGTCTTTGAGGACGAACAGGATATCGCCGCTGAACACGTTCTTGCCGGCTGCCACGTCGATGCGGATCACTTTCGCGTCCATTGGCGAGGTTATGACAATGCTCCGCTCGTCCGCCTGCAGATGGCTTGCGGCGAGCAGACATGAGCCGAGCAGCAGA
>JAUVWB010000105.1 GCA_030604345.1 Desulfofustis sp.
CCAGGCTTACCGATATTCAGGAAGTCCCAACCCTGCAGGAGCAGGGCTGGGATGAATCGGTGGAGATGTTCGTCGTCCTTGTGGCCCCGAAAGGCATGCCTGAAGATGTGCAGGATCGTCTCGACAAGGCCGTCGCCAAGCTCGCCGAAGACGAGAAATTCAGGAATTTTATCACCAAAGACCTCACCATGGGACCGGTCACCTTCGGCACGGAGCAAGCAGAGAGTTACATGAGCGAGGCCAATGAGCGTTTTGGCGCCCAGGCTGCGAAGATGAAGAAAGACTGAGCGGAATGCCTGGCGAAGTCGTGAGAGACCGCCCAAACGTCTCTTGCGACTTCAGCCAGCCAGTTGCACGCAAACCGGACAACCATGCTTTGAGGAGGATCGGTCTGACATGATGACGGCAGGGACAAGAGAAAATCTGGTCTATGGGGCCATCGCCTTGGTAAGTCTGGTGTTTTTGATCTGGGTCATTCCGACCTATACGCCCGCCTACCCGGGATATGGGGTTCCTGCCTCCATGGTACCCAACGTGACGGTCGGCGGCATCCTGCTGCTGTCTGCCATGGCCCTGGTGCGGAATCTCTTCGTTCAGGCACGCGCCCGGCAACAGGATCCTCGGGAAGTAAATCAGGATGGTCAGGTCGATCGGGTGCATCTGCTACATCTGGTCAAATTCATGCTGCCTTGCATCCTGCTGATGCCAGCTATGAAATGGCTGGGCTTTCTGCCTGCTGCCATCATGTTCATGCTGGTAATTCAGTTCCTCTGCAACCAGCGCAAACCTGTTGTACTCATCCTTGTCTCCCTTATTCCGGTGGGAATCATCTATGCAGCCATGCGCTTCCTGCTTGGTGTTCCTCTGCCCTGATCCTGATTATCGCTGACGGGAGTATGTTATGCTTGAATTAGTCATTGCAGGGTTCATCGACTCGCTGCAGATCAACAATCTGCTTTTTGTGTTCGTCGGGGTCACCGCTGGCATGATTGCAGGGGCTGTCCCTGGCGTCAACGGCCCCATGGCGATTGCCCTGTGTATCCCATTGTCGTACTACATGTCTCCAATGTCGGCGATTGGTTTTCTGGTCGGCCTCAACAAAGGCGCCTTCTTCGGCGGCGCCATCTCTGGCGTGCTGCTCAATACTCCGGGCACACCCGAAGCGGCGGCAACAACCTGGGATGGCTATCCGCTGACCCAACAGGGCAAGGGCGAAAAAGCGCTGCGCACGGCGCTCTTTGCTTCTGTGTCCGGGGATGCTTTCTCAACCTTGGTACTTATCCTGGTGGCGGCGCCGCTCGCGGCGGTAGCTCTTTACATGGGACCGCCGGAAATATTCGCCCTGATCTGCTTGGCGATGACCATCATCGCCGGCCTGGGGACCCAGTCGATGACCCGTGGCCTGATCGCCGCCCTGCTCGGGATCCTCGTCGGCACCGTCGGAATGGAGCCGGTCTCCGCCCTGCCGCGGCTGACATTCGATCTCTTTCAGCTTGAGCGGGGCATTTCGCTCATCCCGATCGGTATCGGCATGCTGGCCTTCTCAGAGATCATCATTCAACTGGAACATCAGCTGAAACACGGATATGCCAATTGCGCCCTGATCTTTTCGGCCAAAAAAGAGGACCGTCTGCTTTCCTGGAGGGAATATCGCAGCTGCCTGAAAACGATATTTCGTTCATCAGTTGCCGGCACCATAGTTGGCGCCTTGCCTGGCCTCGGAGCGCCGGTTGCCTCCTTTTTTGCCTACGATCAGGCAAAGAAAAACTCGAAGAACCCGGAAGAATTCGGCACCGGTAAGCTCGAGGGCATTGCCGCCTCGGAATCCGCCAATAGCGCCGTGGTCGCGGCCAGTCTCATTCCATTGTTCACCCTGGGAATTCCGGGAAATGTCGCAGCAGCCCTGTTGGTCGGTGCCTTCGTCATCCATGGCATGATTCCGGGACCGCTGATGTTCGAGCAGAACGCCCAATTCATCTACTCGATCTACGGCAGCCTCATTATCGCCAACCTTTTCCTTCTCGGTGTGGGTCGGATTGGTCTGAAATCGTTTTGCAGAGTGGTGCAGACACCGCCGGTCATCCTCTACCCCATAATCATTTTCACCTGTATTATCGGATGCTACCTGGCTGAATATTCAACATTCGATGTCACGCTCATGCTGTTTTTTGCCTTCCTCGCATACTTCATGCGGAAATTCAAGTTTTCCCATATCTGCTTCATCATTGGATTCATTCTGGCGCCCATCTGGGAAACCGCCTTGCAGCAGGTGATCATCTCTTCCGAACAGAATCCTTTCATGTTCTTTACCCGACCAGTGGCCATGCTCCTGATGCTCATCACCATTTATGTGGTGATCAAGACAACCATGGGGTCGATGAGAAAAAGTAAAATCAGCGGCTGAGAATTCAGGGAGCGAAACACGATGTATTATCTGGATTGGCCGGAAGAACTGGTGAACGGCACCAACGAGGCCTTCCGCTGGCTGCAGCCGGCCTCCAACATCTGTCTTGATTTTCATGGCGATCCTGTCACAGCACAGCTGGTTGTCTTCTCAGATGGCAATCACCACATGGCCCTGCTTGATTGTCTGGAAGAATTCCGCCGGCAGCACCGAGAGTTGCGAGGTATCTTCTACGCCACAACACCTCCTGGTCCTGTGATAAATCTGCTCAAAACAGGGGCGCTCAAACTCGGCAATCTGATCATCAGTGTCACCCCCCATGTCTTTATCAGCCCCCCTGATGTTCTTGACAGACTTAAAAAAGAGCAACTGGTCAGCTGGCACAGGCCTTTTGTCCGCAACCAGGGCAACGTGGTATTACTAAAACGGGGAAACCCCAAGGCGGTCAAACAGGCGACCGATCTCCTGAGGGACGATGTGACGCTTTTTCTGTCCAACCCTGACAACGAAAAGGCGAGTTTTTCTGCCTATTGCCAGACACTCAAGGCCTTGCTGCCCGAGCAGAATGAGAGGGATTTTCTGGCGCTGAAACAGGCCCAGGAACGCCTTGTTTTCGGCGCCTGCATTCACCATCGGGAAGCACCTCAAGCGGTTGCGGCAGGTATGGCGGATGCCGCCGTGGTTTTCTATCACCTAGCTCTGCGCTACATGAGAATATTCCCTGACATTTTCGAGGTGCTCCCCCTCGGCGGAACCTTCGCTCAGCCCATACCGGTTGTCGGTAATGTCATTGGTACTACCTCACGCGGCCTGGTGGGAGATGGTGGTTCTTGGGGCAGCATGTTCTGCAGCTTTCTTGGCCGCGGAGATGCTCTGGACATCTACCGATATCATGGTCTGATTCCCGCTGTCTGAATAAACAGATTTTCTTTTTTCATCACCATTACCAGATCCACTCAAGTAGGCTGCGGAACAGATTGTAGATACAAACAACAATCATATTGATAGGTTGAAGTTTAGAGTTTCGCAATCCCGCCGTTACTGAGTATAAGACATTTCTCAAAAGCAGCCTACAGAAAGGCCCACTGGCACGCCTAAGTAAGGTAAGGCTTAAGAAGGTTCGGCTTATCCCTGACCTTTTATGGAATTCATTGGGCCAACCTCTCCCAGGCGAGGGACGGTTTGGTTCAGCTTGCTGAGAGCGTTCCCGTTTGTTATCTCACCCAGCGCTACTTTTGGTAAAGAATAGTACTCCCCGGCGATAAATTCCGAGACCGGCTCAATAGCCGAAACCACTCGCACGGAGATTCTTGCGGGTGTTAAAACAAGCTCTGCTTCATAGGCCCCTCATGGTAAGTGGTGAAAAGGCTCATGCATCTGTTTGTCAGGCCGAATTTATATGATAAAAAGAAACGGCATACATGACATAGCACCAGGTGTTAACGCCCAGTATGATCCTGCTCTTGTGTGTGTAAAACAGGTGTGAAAGGCGGATCTTTAGGGCAAGATGGACTCACTGGTCAATTTAGTGGAAAGAGGAGATGGCAAGATGAAAAGCTACCGCAAAGAGTTATGGTTTGAGGTTGCCACCAGGCGAGCCTTTATCAATATTACTTCCCGGGTGGAGGAATGCTTGCGGGATAGTGGTATACGGGAAGGTCTTTTGCTTTGCAACGCCATACATATTACCGCCTCGGTCTTCATCAACGACGATGAATCGGGGTTGCATCACGATTATGAGGTCTGGCTGGAAAAGCTCGCTCCCCACGAACCGGTGAGTCAGTATCGGCATAACGGTTTTGAGGATAATGCCGATGCGCACCTGAAGCGTCAAATCATGGGGCGAGAGGTGGTGGTGGCCGTTACCGAAGGCAGACTCGATCTCGGTACCTGGGAGCAGATTTTCTACGGCGAATTTGACGGCCGGCGCCGCAAGCGGGTGTTGGTCAAGATAATCGGGGCCTAGCGCGCCGCACCGGAAATCTGAAAGTCTCGCAACGGAGCCGGCGGCGAGTGACTATATGGAGTCTCTTTTGCAGGGCCAAGAGCTTTGCGACTGGATTGGCCAGGCAGACACAGCGGTCGAGACGATTGAGACGGCCGAGGTCGGCGTTGATGAGCAGGTATCCTCCTGAAGCAGAGGTTGCCGATCGTCCCCGCTTCTGCAGGTCCGGCCACGGATATCGTCATTGGCGGTCTTCGCTATCTCCCCACCTGTTGCCGTGAAACCGGCCGATGTGCTGGTAGTGGTCGCGTGGCCCGAGGATGCCGAGTGGCGAGTCTTCTCCCCAGATGTCGCTCTTGCGGACGGCCGGGTAGCGCTGCCAATACGATTCAGCCAACCGGCGTTCCTCGTCGAGATCCTGCGGTTCCGGGAGCGGTGTGAACAGACGGCCCTCGCGTCTGCCGTGCTGTTCGTAATGATCGCGCGGGCCCCAGATACCCATTGGGCCGTTTTCTCCCCAATAGGGATGAAGACGGATATCCTTGTAACGGTGCCAATAACTCTCGGCTAGGAGCCTCTCCCGGGCCAGGTCTGGAGCGTGTTTTTCCAGATAGCCGCGCAGGTAGGTCCGCTCGGCGGCCAGCTTCGGTTCGGCCAACGGCGAGTCCTGCCATCCCCGGTAATAAATGGCGACGGAAACGGCCAGGACAGAGATGCTCAGCAAGGCGCGGAACCGGCCCCTCCACCTCGGTGCCCCCTTTTTCATGGAAGCGCCTCCCTTCTGAGCCGGAGACGCGATCGGGTGTTGTTGGCAGGGGTGCGGAAGAGATCGCGGCCGTCGAAAGTTGTTTCAGGTTCTATGGCGAGCAGGCCGAAGAGGGTCGGCAGGAGGTCCAGGGGCGAAGAGCGGCCGATGGCTTCTGCGTTCGGGAGCTTTGAGCGATAGCGTTGCGGTGTCCAGATGATCAAGGGGAGCCTGACCGTTTCATCTTGCAGCTGTCCGGTCTTCGACGGCGAAACACGACCGTCCCGGTCTTGTTCGGTATGAATTTCACCGAGGTCGGTGGTAACAACGAGACATGTCGAGCGATGCAGGCCGCTTTTCTGAAGGTGATCCCAGAGTCGTCCGAACCACGCGTCGAAATCGATGACCGCCTCCTGTTGAAGACTCGGCGTATGAGAGGGGGCAGCGTAATGATACCAGAGGAGGAAGGGCACTCCTTGCTGTTTTTGCCTGGCAAGCCAAAGGAAGGGGTCGCCGTTGTCGGCCATGACCGTGAGGCCGAGATGGGCATAGACGTCCTTGGTCATGAACGGTTGCAGACCGACAACGACGAAACCTCTGTCGGTCAATTGGTGAAGCGGGGTCATCACCGGCGGGTCGAGGGGCAGCCCCTGGGAAGGGCCCCCGGATGGAAGGGAGGAGAGGCCGGTAAGCAGGGAAACGATCGTGCTGCCGGTCCTCCAGGATTCGGCTCGATGCTCGGGCAACCGCAGGCCTCCCTGGGCGGCCGCAGCCGAAAGTCGAGGCATGTGCAGCTGGTTGATCAGAGTATCGTGCAGGCCTTCGACGGTCAGGATGACGATCCCCACAGCCGTCTGCCGCTCAATCTGCTTGATTGCCGAGACGCTGACCAGGATGAACAGCGCCAGGGCCAAGCTAATGAAAAGGAATTTCGAACGCATTGGTGGCAAACGGGTAGGCGAGAAAAGCCGCCACGACCAGGTTCAGCACAAGCAGACCATGGCGCCAGGCGGAGGTGTCGTCGCTGAGATGACAGCACCAGAAGAAGACGGTTCCGGCAACCGGGACAAACGGCCATAGCGGC
>JAUVWB010000231.1 GCA_030604345.1 Desulfofustis sp.
CGACGTTGGAATGCGTTTCCGTCACGCCTTCCGCCTTGGTGTATAAGGCACGGGCCGCTTACGGCAGTACACGGGTGAAAAAAAACACGACGCTGGCCGAGATACTGCGTCGACCTGAACTGTCCATCGACCAGGTGGTGCAATTGGGGCAAAACGACACCGATGATCGGGTCAGGGCGGTGGCAGCCTCTGTGTACAAAGAGGACATCCAGCTCCGCGTCAAATACCGCGGCTATATCGATCGACAGAACGAACAAGTGGCCCGTTTTCGCAAACTCGAATCTCTCTCGTTACCAGACGATATCGACTACACATCGCTGGCCGGTCTTTCCCGTGAAGTCGTGGAGAAGCTGAGTACGATCCGGCCGGTATCGCTCGGCCAGGCATCGCGCATTTCCGGTATCACGCCGGCGGCCATATCGATCCTCCAGGTGCATCTCAAAAAACTCGGCCCCGATCCCCAGCCCAAACGGCCACACAGCACTAGGCCGGCCGACAAAAGCGAGAGGACAAGCCAATGATTCCCTACCCCGACATCGATCCCGTTTTGCTCTCCGTCGGACCCTTGCAGGTTCGCTGGTACGGTCTCATGTATCTGCTGGGATTCACTGCCAGCTATGTCCTGGTCAAACGACAGATCAGGGCCTATTCCTTCCAAACCCTGGGCAAACAGTTCGAGAATCTCAACGTCGTCCTGATCCTGTCGGTGATCGTCGGCGGCCGACTCGGTTACGTGGTGTTCTACAACCTGCCCTACTATCTGGCACATCCATGGGAGATCCCCGCCACCTGGACCGGCGGCATGTCCTTTCACGGAGCAGCGATCGGTCTGGTGTTGGGAGGAGTGTTGTTTTGTCGGCGAACCGGGATCGACTTCTTCGCCGCTGCCGATCTCTATGTGGCCACTATCCCCATCGGTCTCGGATTGGGAAGGATCGGCAATTTCATCAACGGCGAGTTGTTCGGTCGACCGACCGACCTGCCCTGGGGCATGGTCTTTCCCGATGGCGGACCCGTTGCACGGCACCCGTCGCAGCTCTATGAAGCACTGCTCGAAGGGCTGGTGCTCTTCACCATCCTCTGGGCGCTCCGCTCCCGCCCGTGGCAGAACCGTCACCACTGGCCGCATGGATCATTGCTGGCCCTGTTCTTCTGCCTGTACGGATTGTTCCGATTCCTTGTGGAATTTGTCAGAGAACCGGACCCTCAGATCGGCCTGGTATTTGGCATGGTGACCATGGGGCAGTTGCTCAGTTCGACCATGATTGCCGGCGGCTTGGCCCTGTGGTTCTGGTTGCACTATCGCCGGCCAGCTCCCCCATCTCCTACTGTAGCTTGAATTTCGCCGACAATTTCTTTCCCGGCCGGAACTTCACCACATTATGCGCGGGAATAATCAGGGTGGAACCGGTCTGAGGGTTTCGACCTTTCTGTTCCGCCCGTTCAACCACGCGAAACGAACCGAAACCGGACAATGTCACCCGCTCGCCGCGCTCCATGGCCCGAGCCATGTTCGTCAGGACACTGTCCAGCGCACGGGCTGCGACAACTTTGGTGCACTCGGCTGACTCAGCAATCGTTGCAATCAGTTCTCGTTTGTTCATGCATCCCCCGGAAATTATCATCATGCACATCATTAAGACCAGACTCAGAGAGTGGCAGCAGACAGCTCCACTACCTCGGGGCTGATCCGAAGACTCTGATGCTCGCCCTGTTAATGCCAGATTTTTACCGCATCATGGGGGAAATGAAATCGGTACAAATACTGACAAAAGACTGGGTATATTTACCTGAAAAACCGCTAGATATTTCTACTTTAACAACATATTTTCCAGACAAAAAAGGATAACCTATAGATCAGAAAGCCTTTTTTCTGGCTCATCCGGATTGATACTTTTGCGAGTAATGGACAAAAGACTCAGCGAAGGGTAGTGCGGGACAAGTCGATACCGTCTTCACTCCAAAGTTACGTAACCGTTGCGAAGCGCATGGTTCACCAGGTCGACGCTGTTTTTCATATTGAATTTTTTCAACAAGTTGGAACGATGATGATCGACTGTGCGGGGGCTGAGATTGAGTTTGCCGGCAATCACTTTGGAAGTGTATCCCTGCACCACCAAAGTAAGAATTTGTTTTTCACGCCTGGTCAGGTCGCCAAAGGGATTATCGAGACGACGCCGACAAGCCGTTAGCAAGTCCTCGGTGTAACTTTCGGCCAGCTGCGGAGAAACATGGGTGCGGCCCTCCCGAATCTTTCTGATGGCCAGCAGAAGCTCTTTTTCTGAATCACTTTTAATCACGTACCCATCAGCACCGGCATGCATTGAGCGATAGCAGTACTGCTTATTCGTATGCATGGTAAGCATCAGGATTTTCATGAGCGGATAGCGTTCTTTCAGTTGCTCGACCAGTTCAATGCCCGAGATCTTCGGCATCGAGATATCAAGGATCAACAGATCTGGCGTTGATTCGGCAAGAAAGGATAATAAAGACTCGCCATCCCCCACCTCCCCGACAATGATCAAGCTGTCATCCTGGGAGATTATATTTTTGATGCCGTGACGAATCAAGGCATGGTCATCGGCAAGGACGATGGAATACGGGTTTCGTTCAGATTGCATGCATCCGCTCTCTCTTGATTTTTCGTGGTTGCACACCGATACGCGGACACTCCGTCGCCAACAGGCAGATATCACATCGAGGACCGAGGGGACGACACGTTTTCTGGCCAAAAGCAACCAGCAAACGATTCACCTTGCTCCAGTACCGTTTCGGCAACCGGCGACGCAACACCATTTCCGTCTCTTGTGGCGCCCCGGTGGCGACAAAACCCCAGATATTCATAATCCGGTGGACATGGGTATCCACGCAGATGGCCGGCTTCCCGAATGCAGTCGACAAAACGAGATTGGCGGTCTTACGCCCGACCCCGGGGAGCTCGAGCAATGCTTCGATGGTATCGGGAACGGCTCCGTCGTGGCGAGCGATGAGCATCGCCGCCAATGCCGGTAATTGCCTGGCTTTGGTCTGGTAAAAACCGACCGGATAGATAAGCTGTGCGATTTCGTGTACCGCCAGAGAAGCAAGTGTTTCAGGATTCGGAGCTTGCTCGAACAACCGGGCGGCGGCACCGGCCGTCACCTCGTCCTTGGTGCGAGATGAGAGCACGGTCGCCACCAGTACCCGGTAAGGGTCGGCCGTCTGCACCGCAATCAGATCGACCACGGGAACCTGATAGGCAAGAACCTCTTTTTCCAAGGCATCAAGAAAACACACTACCTGTGCCCGTGACAACACCTGATTGGCCATACCTGCTTGCCCCGCCGATTCGAGGGTTCGATTCATCATCACGACAGGCATTATACCGAAATCTCTCGATCAGCCCACCTTTTTATCCACGCTGTCACACCACACACCCGTTTCCTCCAAGACTATTTCTGGCGTATCCTGGTATCTCGCAGAAAAAGGTTTTGGCCACGGTCGCTATCGTGCATTATTACTATCATGGTGGACGCTCGTTTTCATTTCTCTGGCACTATCCAGAGAAGACCCCCTTGCCTGAAAGGAACGTGCTATGCCCGGGTCGGACCGGTTGCCCTTACCGGTAAACTTGGAAGAAGCGCGCCGACGTGGTTGGGATGAGTTGGATATCGTCCTGGTCAACGGCGATGCCTATGTCGATCACCCCTCTTTCGGTCTGGCCATTATCGGCAGGTTACTCGAGTCTCACGGATACCGAGTGGGGATCCTGGCGCAACCGTCGTTTACCGATGAGCGTGATTTTTACCGATTCGGCCGCCCCCGCCTCTTTTTCGGGGTC
>JAUVWB010000183.1 GCA_030604345.1 Desulfofustis sp.
ATATCCGGATCAGGAAACTGAGCGCCACGTAGAGCAGCCCTGCCGCCGACAGACCGCACAGCGTTGCCGGTACGCCCCAGGTCTGCACTCCGTAAATGATCGGGGCGATGAAAGCAAAGGAAGAGGCAAGAAACACCGGTACCTTGCCCCGAGTGATCACCTGAAATACCAGGGTGCCGGCACCGGCGGTGAAGAGGGCGACATTGGGATCGAGGCCAGTCAGGATCGGCACCAGGACCAAGGCCCCAAAAGCGACAAAGAGCATCTGTAAACCGAGCAGACTGTCCCTCAGGCGAAAATGATAATTTGAATCTTGCGGATCTATGGACATGTACCCCCCTCCCCTGGAATGATAAAAACTGACCGTGACGCCGGAATCACAGAATCCCGACACGAATCTCTCATTTGGTACCGAATATCTTGTCGCCTGCATCCCCGAGGCCGGGGAGGATGTAACCGATGTCGTTGAGCCGCTCGTCCACGGACGCCACATAAATCTCCACATCCGGGTGAGCTTCGGTGATCCGCTTCAACCCTTCGGGCGCGGCCACCAGGAAGAGCCCTTTGATGGCTTGGCACCCCGCCCGTTTCAGGGTCTCGATGGTGGCCAGCAAGGTACCGCCGGTGGCCAGCATGGGATCGAGAATGAGAGCGATGCGTTTATCCATTTCGCTCGTCATCTTGACGTAATATTCCACCGGTTGCAGGGTGGTTTCGTTGCGGTAATAGCCGACCACGCTGACCTTGGCGGTGGGGATCATGTCCAGAACACCGTCGAGCATCCCCAGTCCGGCCCGCAGGATCGGCACGATGGTGATTTTCTTTCCCTTTATCTCCTGGACCTCGACCGGACCGGCCCACCCTTCGATCACCTTCTTCTGGGTTTCCAGATCCTTGGTGGCCTCATAGGTGAGCAGGCGGGCAACTTCTGAAGCAAGGTCTCGAAAATCCTTGGTGGTGACGTCCTTGACCCGCATCAGACCGAGTTTGTGCTTGATCAGGGGATGGTCGGCGATATGAACGCTCATGGTAGGCTCCTTGGCTATAACTGATGATGGCAGCGGCTGAAGAAAAGAAGAAACGGGACAGGGGAGAAGCGAAAGGGTGCAGAGAGGTCTGACAGGCTTGTCATCATAATCGATTGATCACCGCAGAAGAGTCAAGTTGGCAACACCTGCTGTTTTTTTATAAGAAAACGGTCTCACATTGCAAGCCATTTGCCCTCCGTACCGCCCGTCTACTCATCAAGACCTCGAGCCCGACGGCGAAACATCGGCAAGAGTTGGACGATCATGATGCCGAAAAAGATCAGCGAGGCGCCGCCATACTCGCTTGCCCCCAATTGTTCACTGAGAAAGAGGACCCCGGCAAGGGCCGCAAAAACGGTTTCCGAACTGAGAATGATCGCCGCATCCGCTTCGTGGGTGAACCGCTGACCGACCACCTGCAGGGTAAAACCGATACCGGTGGACAGCAGCCCGGCATAGAGGATGCCGAATAAGCCACTTCGAAAATCGGGGAGCGTCGGCTGTTCGATGATAGCCCCGAGAGCCAGACCGCACAGCCCGCAGACCACAAACTGTCCGCAGGCCACCACCAGCGGCGCCTTGGTGCGAACCGCCATTGTTCCGACCAGAATGACGTGAAATGCCCAAAACAGGCTGGACGCAATGACCCAGAAATCACCGAGCCGCAGATCGAGCCCCTGGGCACCGCTCATGATATAGGTCCCCACCAGGCAGCAGACCGATCCGGGCCAGACCGACCAGTGCACCTTCCGGCGCAACAGGAGAAAGGAGATGACCGGCACCAGCGGCACGTACAGGGCGGTCAGGAAACCGGCGTTGGTCACCGTCGTATGGAAAATGCCGTACTGCTGCAGCGTTGCTCCGGTGAAAAGGATCATGCCGGTGAGCAGGATGCCGAGCCAGTCGATTGCGGTAAAACGGCGTTCCTGTCGCTGGACGCGACGGTACTGCAGGAGGGCCAGCGGCATGACAAACAGGGCCCCGACCAATGATCGGGCCCCGGTAAAAGCGATCGCCTGCAGACCACCCGTGCCGACCTGCTGCACCACGAAGGTCGTTCCCCAGATGACTGCGGTCAACAACAGGAGGGCATTAGCCTGTAATCGGGTCATTAGGCTCAGGTCCGCTCGGCAAGAACGCTCCGGAGATCATCGGCAAAACGATCCACCGTTTCCAGGTCACAATCCCAGGAACACATGAGCCGGGCTCCCCCCGTCTCCTGAAACACATAGAAACGCCATCCCCGGTCATACAGCGCCTGCGTCACCCCCTCATGGAGCCGAACGAACAACGTGTTGGCCTGACGAGGAAAGAGGAACTCCACCTCAGCCAGCTCCCGCAACCGCTCTTCCAGCCGGGCTGCGCATCGATTGGCATGCCGGGCGTTGTCCAACCAACTGCCGTCGTCCAGCATCCCCACCCAGGGAGCCGACAAAAAGCGCATCTTCGAAGCCAGTTGTCCGGCCTGCTTGCAACGCCGGGCAAAACCGGCGGCCAGCTCACGATCGAAAAAGACGACGGCATCCCCCACCGCCATCCCGTTCTTGGTGCCGCCGAAACAGAGGACATCGACCCCGCAGTCAACCGTCATCTCCTGAACCGAACAGCCGAGGGTCGCCACCGCATTGGCCAGGCGCGCACCGTCCATATGTACCCGCAATCCATGGCGCCGGGCACAGTCAGTCAGTTGCTGCAACTCGTCCAGGCTGTAGACGGTTCCTGCCTCGGTGGCCTGGGTCAGGCTGAGGACTCGTGCTGCCGGGAAATGCACATCATCACGGCGACCGACAATCTCCGTGACCACCTCGGCGGTCAGTTTGCCACCGCCGCCATCACCGATCAGCAACCGGAGACCGCCTCCAAAAAAAGCCGGCGCCGAGCACTCATCGGTCTCAATGTGGGCCAGGCGATGGCAGACGACCGCTTCATACGGACGGCACAATGACGCCAGGGCCAACGCGTTTCCGGCTGTGCCGTTGAACACGAAAAAAACCGAGCAGTCGACTCCGAACAACGCCTGAAAACGTTGAACGGCCTGTTTGGTCCAGAAATCGTCGCCGTATGCCGCGGCGTGCCCGTGGTTAGCCTCGCTGATCATCCGCCAGGCGGAAGGGCAGATGCCGGCGTTGTTGTCACTGGCCAGTTGTTTCCTCGTTTGTCTGTCGTCCATGGCGCTCCCCTTTTCGGCTGGTCGAATATACCCGCTCACCAGGATTTTGCAAGCTCCGGCTACCTTCCATAATGGGAAGTCACAACGAAAAAGCGTTCTTTCAGGAGGGGAAACGGGCGGACGGCTCAACCGCGCCAATCATCGGCCGTTTTGAAGCGGACCGCCAGAGGGTTGTGGTCGGAACTCTGCACGGGATAGCTGGTCGTATCGACGACCTGGAGTCCGCGATAGTAGACAGCATCGACCGGGCGATCGAAAAACCTGACCCGGTGATCCGGCTGGAAAGATACCGCCTGAAGCCCGAGTGCTGCCATCTCCGCTTCGATCAGATCGGTTCGTCCGGTGCTCCAGGTGTTGAAGTCTCCGGCAACGACGATTGGACCGCGGTGGTCCCGGATCATCCCTTTTATGGATTCGACTTGGCGGCGCACGGCGTCGAGGGCAACGGTAAAATTCACCACATGCACGTTTACCACCAGTAACTGGTCGGCCGAATCGGCAAGAGGGTACCTGCTGACCAAAGCCATTTTCGGAATCCGAATGAACGGTTCCGGCTCCCGTGCAGCGCAGTAGCTGTCAGCCCTGACGCGGGCCACCGACATGACGCCGACATCGTCGGTCGCCGTTTGAAATGCCGGAGCCAGGAGCCAGTCCCGGTCGAGTTGCCGCAGGCCGGCACGAAACCGGCGGTCCAATAACGCTTCCTGAAGCAACACGATATCGGCTTCAGCCGCCAACTCCCTGAGATCCTCATACCACCTGCTGTCTCCGCCCTTCTGCGTATTCCAGCTGAAGACGGTGAATCCTGAACGGTCGATCTTACCGGAGTCGGGCGTGTGCGAGTCGGTCCAGGTCTCTTCGGCATTGCAGGCGGCCACCGCACGCACCATCACCTGATCGCGATTACCGCTGAGGACGTAGGCCTTTTCCGGTACGGCAAGCCCCTCGGCCCACAATACCGACACGGTACCCAGGGCACCAAATCCCACCAGCAAGGCTATCCATTTACCGAGATGCCGAAATCCACGCATAATGCCTCCCTATCGTGACCAAAAACCCTGACACTATAGTGCATGATCCTCCCCGAAGCAAGAAGTATGTCCCTTGCCAGAAGACACACCTGGCATTTCGTAATCATGCAAAACTAACGGGCTACTGACTAAACCGTAACGGACGACGGTTAACGTGCAGCAAATTTCACATTCGGGAGCACTCCATGAAAAACATCCACTTCCGCAGCATTTGGATCTCCGATACCCACCTGGGAGGTCGAGACCTGCAAAGTGCTCGATTGCTTCAGTTTCTCCGTTCAACCGAATCTCACTATCTTTACCTGGTAGGAGACATTATCGACTTCTGGAAGCTACG
>JAUVWB010000259.1 GCA_030604345.1 Desulfofustis sp.
GCGATCGCGCCCATTTTTTTCCGACCCAGTCGGTCGTCTGCTATCTCCTGGTCTTCGACCGCCGGACCCGTAAGGTGCTCGGTCTACAGGGATTCGGGCCGATGGGGGACGGCATCCTGGCCCGGATCAACGGTGCCGCGCCGCTGCTTTGCTCCGGGGCGACCATCGAGGATTTCAACACTATCGAGATGGCCTACTCGCCGCCGTTCTCATCGGCTATCGATGTTCTCACCGCCGCCGCCTACGTGGCGGAAAACATCTGCGACGGGCGGATGCGCGCCATCGACATCAGGGAGTATCTGGGCTACATGGAAAGTCCCGACAGCCGGCCTGACTGGCGGTTGCTCGATGTACGCAATGTTCGGGAGGCTGAGCCGTTCATTAACACCTTTGGTGCCGGCCGGTGGCTCTCCCTGCCGTACGATGAAGTCAGGGAACGCTATCAGGAACTGCCCCGGGACAAAACCCTGGTGATCGTCTGTAACGCAGGTTCCCGTTCCTATGAAATCCAGCGCTTTCTCGATCAAGTCGGCTACCCGAACACCCTGGTGTTGCCCGGAGGCATGAACGTGATTCGCCGTCTCAACGTCGCCTGGCTGCCGTAACTGGTGATCCCCCCTTTTGCTTTCTGATAATCCGTGCTACTTTAATCCGGTAGAGGTTTGAACCGACGGGTTACGGGAGGTGGAGGCGGGATGGCAACACTTAATGTCGAGCACATGATCGAGGAGATCAGAGCCAACGTTCGCAGCGGCGACAGGCTCAAAGCCCGTCTGGTTCTCGATCACCTCGGTCAGGTGGACGAACGCGGCCGGAATCGACTGATCTACGAGGTTTCCCGTGCCGAGCCGTCGTTTGTGGTGCCGCTCTGCTGCCATCTGTTGCATGAACATCCCGGGGTTGCCGAATCGATGCCGTCGATTCGAGAGTTGCTGGTCGCCAAGCTCCTGGCCTATCCGGAACTCCTCCCCGTGTTTCTGGCTTCACCGGAAATCAAAGACAAAAGGATCATCATCGAACTGGTCGGTGAGATGAAATACGGGCCGGCGACGCCGGCCCTGCTGCAATTGATTACCGCGGCCCGAGATGAGGCCCAGATCCTGCAGATTATCGATACCTTGGGTGAAATCGGCGATCCCGAAGCGGTCAATACGTTGACCGATTACCTCTACGCCGCCAACCGTGACCTGATCCTGGCTGCGGTTCGGGCGCTCGGTCAAGTGGCGACGCCGACGGCCATGCAGCGATTGGCCGAACGGATGGGTACCGACACCGAAATCGATCTGCTGATCCTCTCCATCTTCGCCCGGGTGCAGGACTTGGTGTCGCTCGAGCGCTTGAACGAAGCGCTGCGGTCCCATTACGCCCAGATGCGCACCTATGCCAAGCAGGAATTGATCCGCATCGGCCCGAAAGCCGTACCACTGCTGATCAAAAACCTGACCGGTGATGATTCCGACTTCCTGATTCACACGCTCAACGTGTTGGGAGACATCGGTGATGAATCGGCGATTCTGCCCATCAGAAAATTGTTGGAGGGAGCGCCGGCCAACGCCAACGTTCGTTTTGCCGCATATGAAGCGCTGGCTCAGTTGCCGCTGCGTAAAGGCGCCTATACCCTGACCGCCGGTCTGACCGATCCGGAAGAACATGTCTGCATCGCCGCCGCCCGGGCGATCGATCGCAATCTGTCACCGTTGCTGGTGACCGGTATGAAAAATCTCCTGCGCAGCCGAAACGACGAAGCGTTCCACATGACCCGGATCCTCATCAATGCCCAGGTGGATCGGCTCTTTCTCAGCCTGGTCGACGAGCCCTTCTTTGTGGAGATGGCGAGGACCTATCTGCCGCAGCTTCATCGCGACCTGCGGCTGCACTATGCGGCGCTGCTCAAGGGCGCCGGTTATGGTGAGTTGGCGGTGACGATCAGCGATGCTGAAGAGAGCGGTGGTCGCCCGAAGGTCGTGGCGGTTGATGATTCACGTATGATTCTCAATATCTATAAAGTAACCCTGCACGAACTCGGTTATGAGCCGATCCTCTTTGAATTCCCTGAAGCGGCGCTGCACTGGCTGCAAACGGAAAAGCCCCTGCTGGTCTTGACCGATCTCAACATGCCGGTGCTCACCGGCACCCAGTTGACCGAGAAGATACGAGACATCTATCCGGTTGAACACGTGCCGATCATCATGGTCACCACCCAGAACGAGGCCATGGACCATGAAGCGGCCAGGCAGGCGGGCGTCAACGATATCATCAGCAAACCGTTTAACGCCGCTTCACTGAAAACGGCTATGGAGCGGGTGTTGCGCTGAACAAATCGCCGAGACGGTCGAAAAATCGTCCCACATCGGTTGGCCGGTGGGCGTCGGAGCCGGGTAACAGCGGGATGCCGAGTTGCCGGGCCCGGGCTATGATCTCTGCCGGAGGAAAGGGCTGGCCGGTTATCTCATAGCCGGAGGTGTTGATTTCCAATGCCATGGAGTGGCGTTTGACTGCCTGCAGGAGGCGCTCGATCTGTTCCCGGTGTGCTGCGGTGAAGCGGCGGCCGGGCAGGTGCCGGAGACCGGCGTCGAGATGGCAGAGCACGTGGGCCGGAATTCGTTCGACCGCTTCCAGAAGTGCGTCAAAATAGTGACCGAGCAACAGGTCGCTGCCCTGGTGCTCCATGATCTCCAGGTTCTTCTTCTTGTTGCTGAGCAGGTTCAAGTGGTACGACGTCCCCGGTAAACGATGGAAGTGATAGGACAGGCCGATCCGGTCCCAACGGAAGCGGGACAACCGCTGTAGGATCACCTCCACCTGCTCCGGATTGTAACCGACTTCGACACCGAGTTCGATGTGCAGGCGCTTGCCGTAGACCGAGCGAAGCCGCTCGCCTTCGGCGAAATAAAAGGTGAAATCCTGGTCGGTCAGCCAGGTCTTCGGCGCGTAGTCGATGCCGGCTTCCAGGTGCTCGAGAAAAGTTATCCGACGTAATCCCCTGTCGATGGAAGCTCGGACGTAATCCTCCATGGCACCGATGGCATGACCGCAGAGGGAGGTGTGGACATGCCCATCTGCCGACAGGTCAGGAATCATGGCAGCAACTCAGGGTGCAGCGAAGTGGGACAGGTGAACACGACAAGGGGAGCGGCGGAGCGGCGTACCGATGGTTCAGGCGTTGCCGCGCGGGAAAAAATGCAAGATTCCGTCGATGGCGGAGGTGTCACAATAATGACCTTCTTCGAACTCGAGATCGATGTATTCTTCGATACCGTCGATATTAAGCGATAACGACGGCCCGTCGGGAAGATGGTAGATGATGGTGTTGACCTTGGTCAGATCAACCGGACGTACAAACAATTTCATAATAATATCCTGCACATCATGGTCAAATGAACCGCTTGGGCGGTTCCGGCGGCCACTACGGCAACCGTGGACTGAAACATATA
>JAUVWB010000338.1 GCA_030604345.1 Desulfofustis sp.
TGAACTGCGGCTGGGTCTGACGGCCAAAATCGGTGAGACTGTTCAAACCGGAATTGACCACCTTGACCTGGTCGACTGGTTGGCGGTCCTGCTCATAGGCAACAACCAGCCGTTCTCCAGCCACCGGCCGACCCCCGATCAGCCGACCGTAGCGTCCCTGACGATAATAGGCCCGCCCCGCCCGGCGGACCAGGACCCGCTCCCCGATCAGCTCCGGCGGGTAGTCGAGCAGGCACCCGAGGCGGTCGCCACCATCACGCACCGCCAGTACCCCGTGGCTGAAGAGCTGACGCAGGTGCTCCTTTACCACCGGCCGCAAACGGTCGCAATCGGCATCCTGCTGCTCCTTGCGGAAGTTCTGGTCGATGGTGCCGGACAGGCACAGATGCACGTGGGCATCGATCAAAGGCGGGACCACCACCGCATGCGATAAATCGGTCACCAGTTCGGGGCCAGGCCGGTCACCGGCCTGGAAAGGGGTTATCGAACTGACGATGCCGTCGCGGACACGCAGCACCTGGTTTTTCCGGGCCGGGCCACCGCTCCCGTCAATCAACCAACCGACAAGGATGTGGTGATAATCGCCGTTCATGGGAGTTCACGCAGGAGCCGCTCCAGTTCCGTCTCACCACCGACGTCATCGGGCTCATCGGGAAACAGGTGCGGCCGGGCCGGCAACGGCAGTCCCAGCACACCGGTAATCAGCCGCTCGATCATCACCAACTCTCGACGCACCGACTCTTCAGACTGGTACGGAACCGGGTAGCGATGCATGAGCAGATACTCCATGCCGTATTGTTTGCGTTTGCGCTCAAAATCAAGAAGATCATCGAGACTCGTCAACAACTGCGAACGCTTGTCCAGCAGGTATTCGTCCATGGCCTTGTCTGCCGGTTTTGCCCCGATCATTTCGAGAACCGGATCGAGCAGTTCGTCGAACACCACCCCCATCGTCTCCGCGTGTCGGAAAAACGTCTCGAGAAAGAGTCGCGCTTCGGCATCGATCCTCGTTTTCCGGCTCCGCATCGCCACCCGGACAGCAACCATCCGCTCTTCTGCAAACAACTCCCGCAGCACTGAAGCCAAATACTCGTCGAGCTGCTGTTCGAGGTTCAGCCGATCCACCAAAATCGTGGCCAGCTCAACGGTCAGGGGAATGTCGGTCAATCGCCGGCCGTCAGCAAGGACCAGCGCCACCGAGTCCCGCGCTGCGGCCAGGCGGCCGGCAAGTTCCGCAGCGATGACGACACCGTTCCGCTCGCGCCCGAGAATGTGTTCAACGGCCCGCCGCAACGACAGATCCGGGGAGAACAGCAGGGACAACACCATATCCCGGCTTTCCCACTGCTCATCGGCAAGCGCCTCCGCCAACTGGTCACCGGTAGTACCGCTACTCGATTCGACGAACTCGAGGGCCGCACGATCAACCATTACCCCCCTGGCCAGATGCTCCAGGAGACAACTGAGTAGCGCTGTTGTCACATCATTTCGTTCTTTCACCATGAAATTTCCTCATCATCGGCGTTGTAGTGGCACGACAAGACAGACTGTCGTCTCTCGAGTATAATCACCAAAAAGGATGGCTGCAGCAATCGATGTACCCCCATAACCGGAGGATAGCCGATGTTTTACCCCTCCTGCCTGCCGATCCTCATCGGCAGCCTGCCCCTCACCGACCACCGTGAGGCCGTGCGTACGGTGTTGGCCTGCACACCGGAAATCCCGAACTGGCCGCAACTGCCGAAACTCGCGAAGGAAGGGATGGTAAGGCAGTTTCTTGACGGCTTACCGGGACTCGTGGAAGCGGGAACACGGTTTTGGATCGACACCGATCGGCCCGGCTTCAGCGATGAAATGACTTCTTTCTACGAAGAAGTCCTCGCCCTTCCAGGTTCCGGACCGGTGCCCGAAACCGGTCGTTTCGCCCTCGACCCACAGGCGGCCCCTGGTTTTTTCGCACTCTGTGCAACCTTGGCCGACCACGACCGCCGCCCGTTGACCGTCAAAGGTCAGATAACCGGGCCGATCACCTGCGGCATCGGCGTACGCGATCAACGCGGCATTCCCATCTTGCACGACGACAACCTGCGAGACATGCTGATCAGGCTGCTCAGCCTCAAGGCCCGCTGGCAGGTCGAGCGACTGCGCCCGTGGTGCCGGGAGACACCGCCGATCCTATTCATCGACGAACCGGGCATGGTCGGCTACGGTTCAACCGCATTTTCCGGCATCTCGCGGGATACGGTCGGCTCGGCCATGGCGACGCTGATCGGCGCCATCAAAGACGCGGGCGGGCTGGCGGGTATTCATATCTGCGCCAACGGCGACTGGGCGCCGGCCTTGCAGTCGGAAGCGGACATCATCAGCTTTGATGCCTTCTCCTATTTCGACAACTTCATCCTCTATCGAGAACCGTTGCTCTCCTTCCTCACACGCGGCGGCGTCCTGGCCTGGGGCATCGTGCCGACCGGCGACCCGAACCTTATCGCCGCCGCCACCCGGGAAGACCTGTTGTACCGCTGGCGGGAACAGGTGCAGCGCATCGATCAGCTCGGCTTCCCGGCCGACCGCCTCCGCCGTCAGACCCTGGTTGCCCCGGCCTGCGGCACCGGCTCGCTCAGCCCGGAACTGGCCCGGCACGTACTGTCGCTCACCAGTGCCCTGTCACAGCAGATTCGGCAGCTCTTTTTCGATCCTGTCTGAGCATGGCCGCAGGCCAGACA
>JAUVWB010000044.1 GCA_030604345.1 Desulfofustis sp.
AGGCCAGCTCCGGCAGTTCCGCTGCAGAGCCGGTACCGGCAAAGGGCGTCGGCAGTTGGTCCGATCAGCTGGCCGAGCATCCCGGGTTGCTCAGTTCCGCCATCGAACAACGCTATATGCTACCGCCTCTTCTGGTTGAGCGGCCGGTATTCGAACCGTGGCTGGCGGTATCGGCGGCGGTGCGGTTTTATCATGCCGCCCGAGGTATCGATGAGGTTCGCCGCTGTGTCCGGCACCTGCCGCTCGATGAATCATTTACCCAACCCGAGTGGCAGCAGGCCGAATCGCTGCCGGTCGAGTTGGAAGCGTGTCCGACGGCGCCACCCGAGGGGAGTCGTTATCGGCCGTTACCCGGTTCGCTGTCGGCCCGCAAAGACCTGCAAAGCTTTGCGCGCGACTACGGTGATCACCTGTATCAGCATGAACGCCTGGAACTGCTCCGTGCCCCGGAGCTCAAGCTCGAATCCCGCCCCGGCGAGAGCGAGGCCGATTTCCGGGTGCGCATTGCCGATTGCCTGCGCGAGAAAAAGGAAGGTGCGGCGGAAAAGCTGTTGAAGAGCTTTCAGGGCAAGCGGGAGCGGTTGGAAAAGCAGTTGGAGGCGGCGGCGCTGAAAGTCGACAAGGAACGCGGTGATGTGAGCGCCAGGAAAACGGACACACTGATTTCCTTTGGATCGGCCATCCTTGGCGCCTTTCTCGGGCGCAAGGCGCTCTCTTCCACCACGGTCACCAGGGCGGCCGGCGGCCTCAGGAGTGTCGGGCGCGTAACCAAAGAGCAGGAAGACGTCCGGCGGGCAGAAGAGGCGCTGGCGGTCATAGAGGAGGAAATCGGTCGTCTGGACAACGAACAGGAAGCAGCCCTCCTGGCGTTGGCCGAAGAACACGATCCGGAACGGGCGAAGGTCGAATCGTTTTCGCTGAAACCGCGGCGGGCTGACGTCTTTGACGTCAAGGCCTGCTTGCTCTGGGAGATGGTTCCCCCACCTGCACTGGGCGGGTGAGCTGGATGTCCGGACTCATGGCCCGTCAGGCGGTTTCGTGCGGTCCACTATCGGTGTCCGCGTCGGTTTCGGCCCGTTCCTGGTAGTGTTTTCTGGCCAGGGAGCCGACGCTCTGGACATCGATTCCCACATCATCCTTTGGTGATACTATAAATAATTGATATTTAAGCAATCTTTTGCCTGGATTGGTTCGGTTGTAGATACGTATGATACCGAGGATGGGCAGACCATGGATCTCGGCAAAGATGTCGTCCGGGGTGAAGCCCTGGTTGCGCCGTTTCATTTCTCCAGCCAGTTGCTTGTTCACCGATTCGAATGTGAAGGTGGCAAATTCACCGAACCTGCCGATGCCCAGGATCCTGGTCAATCCGGTATAGTTGTTGCTTTTGTAGCGGGTGTCGTGGCAGACCACCACGTAGGGCGGGTAAAGGATGGTGTTGTCGGAAGACAGAGCCTTGTCCCGGGTGCGATCCAGGTCGGCCATAAAACGCCGGGTCTGCTTCTCGGAAAAGTTCAATTCTGTCTTGTAATAGGCGAAAAACATCGGCGGTTCGATGAGGCCAACCGAGATACAGGAGCTGATCCGGGTTCGAGCCCCGTAGGGCGGCTTCATGTAGGTGGGGCAATGGCTTTTGATGATGTCGTCGGAGTCGATTTCGATGACCGGACCGGTGCCGACTTTTCTCGAGCGCCGGTGGGCGGCTTTTTTGTAGGTGAAGATGCGTCGGGCCGCTTTGGAGAAAAAGCCGCTGTCCAGGTTGACGCTGGGGGCTATGCCGTCCGGGTAGAGCAGGGTGGCATTGTCGTTGCGCATGGCGTCTCTAATTTTGCGACGGAACTCGCCGCCACTGATCGGCCCGTACGGCTCGTATCTGATGAACCGCTCGTCCACATCCTGGTAGATCAAGCCGCCGGGAATGAAAATGGCTCCTTTGTTGTCGAATCGTCCGGTGGCGCCTTCGTCGTCCACCCCGGGCATGAAACCCATACGCTCATGTTCCAGCATCCGGCATAACGTATCGAAGCGGATGGTGATGATTTCCTTGATCAGTTCGTTGTCGACAATGTCTTTTTTGCCGATCATGCCCGCTCCGGGTTGTCGTTCGTAGCAAGAAAGCCAGACTGCTCTATCCTTTCAGTTTAGAATATATCTGCTAGAAAAACAATTCACTATGCAGGGTGGGGGGAGAAGCGGTGGGGTGACTGCCGGCTCATTGCCGTGAGCAGGTAGCATTGTTATGCAGATGGGAATGATTATCGTGATGGCATCAAGGAGATCTGCAATAGCGCCAAAAATTGATGAGGCGGTGCGTTATAGGGTGAGGTGATGGAGGTGGGGAGCATGCGGCATAGGAGCGAAAAAACGACAAGTACCTGGCTTGCTTCCCTGATCGTGTTGCTGGTCCTGCAGCTTGCGCTCAAAAAAACAGCTGGGCCGACCACCACGACACCCCCGCCTGTCCGGATCAGCCTCGGGTGGAGGTCTTTGGGGCGGATTCTGAGACGGCGCTCCTCATCTGCCTTTTTGCCGGGCGGGCGTTGGCAGAGCTGGAGCGCTACGGCCTGCCGTTGCAACAGGGGATTGTCATCGATATGGTCGAAATCTCCATCGACAACCATGGCTATATCGCCTATGGCAGTTACGATAGCCGCATCGATCGGATCCGCCTCATGTCACCCGCAGCCATCCGGGAGGGGGTCTCGGCTCCCCAGGTCTACGACGAACCATTCGACGACGTCCACTATGGCGGCGCCGTTGCCCATGAGGTCGCTCATGCCGTGGTCCAGCAACATCTGCAGGTTCGGCCCCTGTCTCCCACGCCGCAGGAATACCTGGCCCACGCCATCCAACTGGCGGTACTGCCGGCCGAGCGGCGTCAGCGGATTATCGAGCGGGCCAACGTGGAAGCCTGGGAGTCGGGAGATACCCTCGCCGATGCCTATATGGCCATCAACCAGACCGGCTTTGCGGTGAAATCGTATCTTCACCTGACCGGCCTGGCTGACCCTGCCGCTTTCGTTCAGTATCTGTTACGAGCGCGCTGGTTTGTTACTACGATACCGTGATCCCGTGTTTTGTTTGTCCGGTTTGGCTGTCCGGATGAAGACCGGTGGGCGCCGTGGAAGCCGGGCAAGGTTGGATTTTGTCGCGATGCAGGCAGGTTCTGATGATCGCTTGGAAGGCATCCCAATCGGTGGTGGCCAGGGCTGATTGCTTGGCAAAAGCGATTTCGTGACGATGCATGGGGGTCTCCTGTGGTAGAGGTACGGGGAGTGTGAGGAGATCCCGGACGAAAAAACCCCGGGATCGATAACGATCCGGGGGCCCTGTCCCACAGACGTAACTTCCGGCTGTCCCTATTCCGCGGGGAGCAGGCCGACTTCAACAAGGTAGGTCTTCTGACTTCCGGATCTCCCGCTTCGTTGCGCCTTCCCGGCACCTGCCAGTGGCCTATGCAACGAGCGTCCCCGGTTACAGCGGCGGGCCCGTTCCCGATTTGCACGGGATTCCCTCTTCGGTCGATACGACACCTTGTCCCCTCATCGATAGTCGGCTCTCTGGCCTTTGTCAACAAAAATGAATTGTTACCGGGAAGCGGGCAGGGCTGGAATTATTTTGATCATTTGCTCATAATGAGGCTTGTTCCCCGATGCGGCCATGGTTATATTGTGTGCAAATGAACAATATAGAGACGCCATGCCGCGCCCGAAAAAGATCAGATTCGTCTCCCATTTCCCGGTAATCTCAAGATATATGCCGGCTGACGGAGAACTGTCCGGTGCCCTCGAATTGTCCGTGGAGGGACTGGAGACGATCCGTTTCTGTGACGGCGACAGATATGATCACGAGACTGCCGCTCAACGGATGGGGGTATCTCGCCAGACGTATGGCCAGGTGTTGGCCGAAGCCCGGGCGACCATCGCCCGGGCCTTGCTTGATGGCAAAAGTCTCACCATCGGCGGCGGTCATCATTGTCCGAATACGCCAGACTGCCAGGGGCGACGGTATCGCCGCCGCGGTGACACTGACCGGTGAGGCTGCAGGTGCCGGTAAACAATCATCCGTCCAGGGGCCGGATCGGCAGCGGTGTCCGAGAGCCAGGTATGCCCATCGGGCGGAACAGAAAAGGAGAATGCGTATGCCACAAAAAGATGGAACAGGTCCCATGAACAATGATCAGCACGAGCAGACGAAACAACGACCGGCGAACGAACCACCTGGGCCGGGAGGAATGCGCCCCGGACGTGGCCTTGGTCGCGGTGGAGGCAAAGGTCGTCGCGACGGCACCGGTGGCGGCATGGGCCGCGGCGGAGGTGGCCGTGGCGGCAGACGTGGTCAACTCGGCTGAGAGTAGCCGGAGACCGGAATTCAGTATGAAGGAGGTAGTAACATGCCAGGATTTGACAAGACCGGCCCGATGGGAGCCGGCCCGATGACCGGCGGAGGTTTCGGACGATGCACCGGAGTTGATGTCGCGAGCGGCGTGTTTGGCCGGGGAGGGGGACGTGGCCGCGGCTGTGGACGCGGCTGGGCGTTCTCCGGAGGATCCGGCCGTGGACGGGGGTATGCTGCCGGCTACCCACCTGACATGCCGAATGTTTCGGCTGAGCAGGAAGTGGATCTTCTCAAGACCGAGGCGCAGCGGCTCGAACAGCAGTTGCAGAGGATCAGCGATCGTCTCGGTAGTCTCCAGCGAAAACCGGAATAACAGGTTCTCCGACAGCTGAACCCATCCGCCGACGAACCTGAATCACCTGGTGATGTCAGGAAGAACGGGAGCCTTGCCAAAGGTTCCCGTTGCATTTTTTTTGGGGTGTTGCGCTCACAGGTGCACGGACGGGAGGGGCTGCAATCAATCGGTGTGGTCTTTGCCACCGCGATCACCGAAGAGTATCACCACCGTTCCCGCGCTGGCGACCCTGGTCCGCGGGTGCCGTGTACTGGCACCGCAGAGCATCTCGGAGTGTGGCGACGAGCCTTGTTCATTGCGTATCCTCAGGTGTTGCGCTATGCTGTGCTGCGTTTGAACATTGTTCTGGGGACAACGAGGTTACGAGCGATGGTTGGGCAGGCGAGACAAAAGATCCCTTGTGAGCAGTTTCCGATACCGGCATGTCGGTTTCGCGCCGACGGGAAGGTACTGGAAACCAACCGCCCGTTTCTTGCCGGGACTCACGCGTCACTTGATCCGCCCGGCAGCTTTATGGACACGTTTATCCCGTCATCGTCGGCCCGCTTGGCTGCCGACCTGGCGTCTCTTGCCGACCATGAACCAGCTTTTTGTCGGCGTCTCGAAGATCGGATCGGCAACGAACTGCTGTGGACCTTTGTCCGAGAGAAAGATGGCGGTGCGGAACATACCTACCTGGCTATTGGTTGCCCTTGCAGTCGAGCCACCGAGGAGGAGCTTCCGGCTGGTTCGGTTACTGCTTGCGACATCAGCGACCGCCTCGCCGTTGAGGCCGCGTTGCGGACCAGCGAGCAGCAATTTCGCGCGGTCTTTGAGCAGGCCGGCGTCGGTGTGGCGCAGGTGGACGTGTGGACCGGAGCCGTGGTCAAGGCCAATCGCCGCTTCTACCAGATCCTTGGTTATGGAGCGGAAGAAGTCACGTCCCTGAAGGTCCGCGATATCACCCATCCGGATGATTTCCCGAAAGACAGGGAACGACTGACAGCCCTGCTGGCCGGTACGATTCGCCAATACACGTTTGAAAAGCGGTATCTGCGAAAGGACGGCAGCAGCGTCTGGGTATCCATTACCGTCTCTCCCATGTGGGAACCCGGCGAGGAACCACGGTACTGCATCGGAGTTGTCCAGGATGTCTCCGACCGCAAAGCGGCGGAGGAGGCGTTGCACCAGAGCGAGGCCTCCTATCGATCGGTGCTTGAACACATCCAGGACGTTTTTTACCGTACCGACGCACAGGGGCACTTGATCATGATCAGTCAGGCCGGCGTGACGTTACTTGGCTACGACTCAGAGTTGGAAATGCTCGGGCGGCACAACTCCGAATTCTGGGCCTTTCCCGAACAACGGGCCGATCTGCTGGCCCGGCTCGAGGGTGCCGGCAACGTCTTCGATTACGAGGTGGTACTGGTCCGCAAGGATGGCGTGCAGGTCCCGGTGTCCACCAGCAGTTCGTTCTATCGGGATGCGGACGGCACCATTTGTGGGGTCGAGGGAGTATTCCGCGATATCACCGAACGAAAACAGGCTGAAAGTGAGCTGCTACGGCAAAAGACGCTGTTCGAGAGCCTGTTTGCCGGCTCGCCCGAGGCCATCGCCATCGTCGATCGAAGCGATCGGGTGGTGGCCGTTAATCGTGCTTTTACCACCGTGTTTGGTTACGACCCGAGCGAGTCGGTCGGTCGGCCGATCAACGACCTGGTTGCCAGAACCGAATTGTGCGCCGATGCGCAGAACATCTCCCACGAGGTGGTTCACGACGGCAAGATCGTGCGGTCGGAAACAGTGCGCCGCAGGAAGGACGGCAGCCCGGTGGAGGTGGCGGTGCTCGGTTATCCGATCCTCATCGGCAATGAGATAACCGGTGCCTTTGCGATTTACCGTGATATCACCAACCGCAAGTTGAACGAACGCAAGGTCCGGGAAAGTGAGGAGCGGTTTGCCAAGGCGTTTCACGCCAACCCCGGACCAATTGTCATCTCCGACATCGAGACCGGCCTGTTCCTCGACGTCAACGAGCGCTGGCTGGCCATGCTCGGTTATTCCCGGGAAGAGACCATCGGCCATACCTCCAAGGAGATCGGGATCTGGGACGATCCGGAGCATCGGGACCGGATGATTGTCCGGCTGAAAGCCGACGGCTCGTTTCGTGACATGCAAACGGTCATGCGCACCAAGACCGGTGATCAGCGCCATGTCCTGTGGTCGGCTGAAACCATCATGCTTGGCGAGCGCCTGGTCATGCTCTCCCTCATCCACGATGTCACTGCGCAGATTCGCGCCGAGGAGGAGCGGCGGCAACTTGAAGAACATGTCCGCCAGGCCCAGAAAATGGAGGCCATCGGCACGCTGGCCGGCGGTATTGCCCACGATTTCAACAACCTGTTAACCACCATTATGGGTAATGTCGCCCTGATCCAGCATAAACACCAGCTGGAACCATCGGTGCGCGAGCGAATCAGGGTGATCGAGGAGATGGTCCAGCGCGGGGCCGACCTGACCAAGCAATTGCTCGGGTTTGCCAAAGGGGGAAAATATGAGGTGCGTCCCGCCGATCTCAACCGGTTGGTGGAGGAGAGCCTGGATATGTTCGGTCGGGCCCACCGCGAGATAACCATTGACTGTGAACTCACACATCCTTTGCCACCGGTGGAAATCGACCGGGGTCAAATGCATCAGGTGCTGCTCAATATCTTCATCAATGCCGCCCAGGCGATGCCGAACGGTGGCACCCTGACCATCCGTTCCGCCGTCGAGGAACTCGATGGGGAACTGGTTCACGGCGGCTCGCTGCTGGCCGGCACCTATGTTCGACTGGCCATCAGTGATACCGGCCACGGTATGGATGAGAAGACCATGCAGCGGGTCTTTGATCCTTTTTTCACCACGAAGCCGGTCGGCAAGGGGACCGGCTTGGGTCTGGCCTCTGCCTATGGCATCGTCAAGAATCACGGCGGTTTGATCCAGGTGGCGAGTTCACCCGGGGGTGGCAGTACCTTCAACATTCATCTGCCGGCCAGCCGTCAGCCCCTTCATCCGGGGACTGACGCTCACCAGCAGGATGTCGTCGAGGGGTTGCACGAGACCATTCTGGTAATCGACGACGAGGAAATGATTCTGGCCGTCAGCCGGGATCTGCTCCAGGAGCTCGGCTACCGGGTCCTGATCGCTGACAGTGGTGTTGCGGCGTTGCAACTGGTGGCAGAGGAGCGAGAAGGAATCGACCTGGTGATTCTCGACATGGTGTTGCCCGATATGGATGGCAGCGCTATTTTTGATCGCCTGCGCGAGTTGGTTCCCGACATCAAGGTCCTCCTCGCCAGCGGTTACAGTGTCGATGAACGGGCTCGAGCCATTCTCGCTCGCGGTTGCCGGGCTTTCATCCAGAAGCCCTATTCGTTGGAAGGATTGGCGATTAAAGTCAGGGAAGTGCTGGATAGCGGCGCGGGCTCAGCGTCATGAGGTTCGGCGCTAACGCAGCGTACCTGTTTTCCGCCGGGTCGTCCGTCATCGTCTCACGACTGCGGGTCCGCTCTTCTGCTCTGTGGCGGGAAAGGTTTACAACTAACGGTGATACAACCATAAATCGAGATACGGTGGAAGATCATGTTCGATGCTGAAAAGCTGCTGGGGAAGGTGTTGTCGGGAGCGATGCAGGGTCACGTCAAGAAAGGGAAAAAGAAAAAGAATCGATCGGGCGACAACCTGATCGGCTCCCTCGTTGGGAGTCTTGCCTCCGGCAAGGGCCTGATCACCGCGATCGGGCTTGGCGTCGGCGCCTATGAGATCCTGCGCCAGTCTTCGGCCAAAGGGGCAACGGGAGTGATTGGCGGCACCGGACCTCAGCCGATGCCGGCACCGCCGCCGGCTCCTGCG
This sequence comes from Desulfofustis sp., assembly GCA_030604345.1. Next base: position 8,567 of record JAUVWB010000044.1, read on the forward strand.
GCTGCGCCGGTTTCACCGGCGATGCCGCCGCCGCTGCCCTCGCACGGAGCTCCTGCCGGTCCGGCGATTACACCGCCGGCACCCGGCGGAGAAGCGACGGCTGAACAGCAGTTGGCGGTTCGGCTGATCAGGGTCATGGTGGCGGCCGCCCATGCCGATGGGCAGCTGGATGAAGAAGAGGAACGACGCATCCTGGAGCGGCTCCAGGAGCAGGGCCTGAGCAGGGAAGAACGACAATTTCTGTTGCAGGAGTTGCATGCCCCGAAGGGGATTGAGGAGTTGACGGCGGGTGTGGACAGTCCGATGATTGCCCAGACGCTCTATAGCCTGGCGGTGGCAACGATCATCATCGATACCGATGAGGAGCGGCGTTGGCTCGATGCCCTGGCTGCATCGCTCGGCGTGTCTCCGGCGATGCAGCGTTTCATCGAGCAGGATGCCGGTTGATCGCCGGTCGTCGGCGAGGTGGGCTAACGTTGGAAGAGGTTGCCCAGCCCGCCCAGCACCGAGCCCTCGCCGATGCCGGATGATCCCACAGTCTGGGGGGTAGCCTCGTGAATGCGGCCGGCCAGTC
>JAUVWB010000151.1 GCA_030604345.1 Desulfofustis sp.
CGCACTGGTTACAAAACATGGAGCTACCTCCTTTCTCTTTTTTTGGTTGAACTGCTATGAGGAATGTGGCCTCATCGTTGCTTGTTGGGGAGATGATAACTTGTTGGTGGCAGGTTTTCTTTGACCTAGGTCAATGGCCAGAAAAAAAGAAGGTTTTTGCGTATTTTTTATGGTTTGACGGTGGGGTTGTTTTTGATGTGGCGCTGCGCGCGGTGGGGAGAGGGGTGCCGTTGTTATCGGGAACGCCTGGGGGCGGTGGTGAGGGGTATGTTATGTGGTTTTGCTGGCGGTGATGAGGAGCGTCGACTGCTCGTTGTTGCGGTAGGGGGTGGCGTCGAAGGAGGTGTGCCGGGTGCTGACGGTGAAGCCGGAATGGTGCAGCAGGTCCAACCAGTCGGCGGCCGGATAGGCGGCCAGACGATGGTACTGGCGGTAATTCTCGTTAGCCCTGCCGTTGGGGAGAAAGCGCAGTTTGTAGCGTTCCTCGAGTGACAGGGAGTGAGCCGAAGGATCGTAGCTGCGCAGGGTTTCCTTGACCAGTCTGCCGCCGGCGGGTAGATCGAACAGGGAAAATTGGAAGAAGCGCTGTCCGGGGTGATCGATGAGGTTCTGGTCCGGGACGAACAGGTGCAGGAGCAGCAGACCGCCGGGGACCAGGACCGTACGTACCTCTTCCAGGCAGGAACGAATTGCCGCCTTCCGGCCCAGCAGGTTCAGGGTATTCCAGGCGATGATCGCGGCGTCGAAGCGGCTGCGAAAACCAAGTCGGCACATGTCCATCTGGACGACCGGGGCGAGCCGCTGGTTGCGGGAATCCTGGAGCATGGCCGGGGAGATGTCGATACCGACCACGGCAAAACCGGAACGGGTCAGGTAGTCGCTGATGCGCCCGGTGCCGCAACCGAGTTCCAATATCCGGTGGCAGCGGTGCTCAGTCAGGGTACTCCGATAATAGAGGCCGTCGCGCAGGTGGGTTGTTGCCAGCCTATAAAAGGAGGCGGCGAGTCCGGCCGGCAGCGGTTCAAAGTGTTCTTCGGGTTCCCGTTCGTAACCGATTGCGTCGTCTGTCTGCATGGCCGAAAGGCTCTCGGCGGGCGCCGCGAAGGGATGACAGGCCGCGTTTCAGTCGACGTAGCCGCCGTCGATGATGAAGCCGGGGTTGACCAAGGCCGGGTCGATACCGAGCTTGGCCATGGCGAACATCCGAGCCACATCCAGGTTGAAATGGAGATACCAACCGCCCCGAACAGGGAACGCTTCGCCGTTTTTCAGGCCCTGCTCGATGCAGATGGGACAGTAGACGCGGTCGACGACTTCGACCGGCATCCCTGTCCGAAAGGTGAGGGTCCGATGCTGTTTACCGCAGATGCAGGGTTTGTCGACAGTGATGCTCATGGGTTCAATGCCGCAGGGATGCCGTCTCTGGTCATCCCTGCGGGTCCGGGTGTGCGTGGGTTATCTTACTATTTTTGCTGGGCCGCGTACGCGGAAGCGGCGCATTCGTTTTTGCCCAGATCGAGGACTTCCGCCTCTTCATCATCGACTTGCGTGAGGTTGGCGTTGACCAGTCGAATGGTCGCATATTCGGGTGGTTGTTCGCGCATATTGGCCTTGATGAAGGCGAGAAAATCGTCCTTGTTGTAGGCGCATACCTTGTCCAACGGTTCGGCAAAGGTGAGTTTGTTGTTCGCCTCACTCCAGTCGATGAAATGCGCCGGCAGGATGGTCGTCGAACCGTCCATGGCCGCTACGTTTCTGATGGTGTCAAAGAGATAGTCGGACCATTCGTCGACTTTGCCGCCGAGGTCGGGGCGGCCGATGGATTTGATGAAGACGGTATCGCCGGCAATGAGATACCTGCTGTCGATGAGGAACATGGTGGAACCCGGGGTGTGGCCGGGGGCGAAGCGCACGGTGATGGCCGGACACCCGTTGCCGAAACCGATGTCGGCATCGTTTTGCAGTGGGACGTAGGGGATCTTGGCCTCCTTGAAATCGTTTTCGTTGGCAAAGATCCGGGCGCCGGTCTGTTCGCTGAGCAACCGGCTGCCGGCGATGTAATCGGCCTGCAGGTGAGTCTCCGCCGTCTGGACAATACGGCAGTTATGGTCATCGGCAAAGTTCCGGTAGAATTCGATGTTACGGGACGGATCGAAGAGCATCATCTGCTCACCGGCCATCAGGCCGTAGCTGCACGAACCCTTGCCGGGGCGGATGAACTGGTAGAACTCGTAGGCCGGACCGAGGCAGAGCCGTTTGGGGACCAGCAGATTGCCCCAGGCTTTGATGCCGCCGGCCAGAAAACCCACATCGATGAAACCATTTTTTTCCAGAATTTCGGCCACATATTGGGCTGATCCCTCTTTGGCGCAGACGATGCGGATGGGAGTGTTCCTGGCGGGGAGGCGGGCGATGCATTCATCCTCTATCTCCATGAAATCGAAATAGGAGATATTCAACATGGTGAACGGGTACGGTCCTTCAACCTTGAATCGTTCAAAATCCGCCTTGTTACGGACGTCGAGCAGGACGAAGTCGGATTTTCCGGCGATCCACTGAAACAGATCACTTGCCTGGTAGGAAAAAAGTGCCATTGCCATCTCCTTCGGGGGTGGTCTCAGCCGTTCTCTGCTTCGCTGAGGATGCGGTCAAGCTCTCGGGAGAGCTGGAGCAGGTGGTGGTGTTCGTCCTTGGCCATGTCACGGTAGAAAGCGCCGGCAGCATCGTTGTGATATTTGCGGGCCAGCCGTTGGTAGAGATCGAAGGCTTGGGCCTCCATTTTCATGCCCAATTGCAGAACATCCTCGACCGAACTCAGCTGGCCGCCGAAGATGTCGATCATTTCTGCAATGTTGAAGCCTCCCTCCATGGTATCCAGCGGCGTGGTGCCGCCACTCTGCTGGTATTTTTCCTGGAGCCGCGCCATGTGCCCATCCTCGAAACCGGCCAACTGCAGCAGCATGTCCCGTTCCGTTGCCAGAGATGCCTGTTCGGCCAGCGCCCGGTAAAACCGGCGCAGCCCGTTTTCCATCTGATAGGCCAGCTCGAAGGTTGTCGGAAAATTGCCGTTGGCGAAAAATTCGAGCCCGGCCTCGGCGTCGCCTTCGGCATGGACCCCTTGCCAGCCGAGGATGCCGCCGGTCATGTTGAAGACATATTTGATCCCGGCCTGGCCGAGGATCTGGCAACCGGCTTTGCTGCGCACACCGCTGCGGCAGTAAACGATGGTCGGTTTGTCCCGATTCAGCTCGCCGGCTCGGGATGACAACTCAGCCAGCGGCAACAGAATGGCTCCCGGCAGGTGGAATTGTTCGTACTCTTTCGGTTGACGGACATCGACCAGCTGGTAGCGGTCCGGCTCTCCGGATTCGATGAACTGCCGGGTCTCCTCGGCGGTGACGTTTTCCGAGTCTTCAAAGAACGTTTCCCAATTCATAGTGTTGTTCCTGTGTCACAGTAGTCGTCGTGTTGCTTACTCCGGCCGACCGCAGCCGATCAACGGTGCAGCAGTACTGCTGTCTCCGGTTTGGCGGCAAAGCCTTCCAGGGAAAAGAGCCAAAAACGATCGGGCTGATCTTGGATGGCTTTTTCAGTTTGTTCGGTCAGCCAATGGCTGTCGTCCACCAGGTTGTAAAAGGCGGAATCGATGCCGATGAACCCGTCGAGAAAATGGGCGATGATATGGAGCACCTTGCTTTGATACCCCTGGGGCAACTCTGCCAGGTCCTGCCGGGACTGGCAGCCGGCGGTACCCAATTCCCCGATGAATTGTTTCAGCAATCGGCGGTTCTCCGCCAACCCTTCGCTCAGTCGCTCCTGGAACGTTCCTGCCGCTGCCGCCAGGGGCGGTTCGGCGATGGAGATGCGATCGTAGCGGACGAGAGACGTGTTGTCAAAGAAATGCCTGATCCTCTTTTCCGCATCGTTCTTGCTCTCAGCGGAGACGAGAATCAGATGTCTGGCCAGTACCTGCATGTGGGCGTCGGTGAACGAAAGATTCGAGAACGGCGCTAGTCGTTTTGTTCCGCCAGCTTGCGCTGCAAAGCCTGGCCGACGCGTCGGCCGAGTTGGACGCAGGCGGCCAGATCGTCGTGCGTGGGCACATACTTGCAACGGATTCCCTCATCGACGACATCCAGCTTCATGTCGGTCAAGGCCTCGTTGAGCACCTTCAGCGATTCGCCGCTCCAGCCGTAGGAGGCAACGGCGGCGGCCACCTTGTTGGTCGGTTTGAGGCCGCGCAGGTACGAGAGAAACCCTGCCATACGGGGCAGCACCCCGTTGTTCAGGGTAGGGCTGCCAAGCACGATGGCGCCGGCGGTAAGTACCCTGGTCATCACGTCGCTGCGATGTTGCACCTTGAGGTTCAACAGGTCGGTCGGCACCCCTTCGCCCTCGATACCGGCGGCGACAGCCTTGGCCATCTTTTCGGTGGAGTGCCACATGGTATCGAAAATGACCAGGGCCTTTTTGCCGGCAGCACCGGTGGACCAGCGGTCGTAAGCGGAGACGATCTCGTTGATGTTGGTTCGCCAGATAACGCCGTGATCGGGGGCGATCATCTTGATGTCGAGCTTCATCTCGGCAACCGAGGCCAACAATTTTCGGATGAGCGGGCTGTAGAGATAAAGGATGTTGGCGTAATACTTGGCGGCTTGCTCCATGATGGTGGGCAGCGGCACCTCGTCGTCGAACCGCTCACTGGTGGCCAGGTGTTGGCCGAAGGCGTCGCTGGAAAAGAGGATCCCATCTTCTTTGGCATAGGTGAACATGGAATCGGGCCAGTGCAGCATCCTGGTTTCGATGAACTGCAGAGTGCGGGCGCCGATGCTCAGTTCGTCGCCGGTCTTGACCACTTCGTAGGGCCAGTCCTCGCGGTGGAAATGGGCGAGCAGAGCGGCTTTGCCCAGGGGTGAACAGATCACTTTTTCCGGCCGGATCAGGTCCATGATCTCGGCCAGCGAGCCGGAGTGATCCGGCTCCACGTGGTTGACTATGAGATAATCGATGCGGGCCGGGTCGATGATTCGCC
>JAUVWB010000091.1 GCA_030604345.1 Desulfofustis sp.
GAGCCACGATCGGCGCTTCCTGGAAAACAGTGTCAACCGGGTGGTGGAGTTGGCCCGCAACTACCCCACCGGTACGTTTCAGGTGAATGGCACCTATTCCGTTTTTCTCGAGAAGCGGCAGGCATTTTTCGAGCAGCAGCTGGGTCAGGAAGAACGATTGGCCAACAAGGTCAAGCGGGAAACCGAATGGTTGCGTCGGGGGCCGAAGGCGCGGACGACCAAGGCCCGCTTCCGTGTTGATGAAGCCTATCGGCTCCAGGATGAGTTGTCGAAACTGCAGCAGCTGAATCGAGTTGACGATCGGGTTGGCCTGGATTTCAGCGAGACCGGCCGAAAAACCAAAAAATTGCTCGAAGCGCGAGGGGTGGGCAAGCAACTCGACGCCAAGCAGGTGGTGCGTGACTTTAACCTGGTTTTATCGCCCGGGATCAGGGTGGGGCTGGTCGGCCCGAATGGGTGCGGCAAATCGACGCTGATGAGTCTCCTGGCCGCGGCGGCCAGCGGTGACGACACTGCCGATGCGGGAACGATCACGCTGGCGGACGGGGTCCGGGTGGTGACGTTTACCCAGGATCGTTCCGGCATCGACCCCCAGGCGACCCTGCGTCGAGCCCTGGCGCCGGACGGGGACGGGGTGGTCCTGCAGGGTCGTTTTGTTCATGTGGTGTCCTGGGCGAAACGGTTTCTGTTTCGACCGGATCAGTTGGATACGCCGGTCGGCCAATTGTCCGGCGGCGAGCAGGCGCGCATCCTGCTCGCCGGGGTGATGAGGCAGCCGGCTGATATCCTGCTGCTTGACGAGCCTACCAATGACCTGGACATCGCCTCGCTCGATGTCCTTGAGGAAAGCCTGCTCGAATTTGATGGAGCCGTGGTGCTGGTCACCCACGACCGTTACCTGCTCGATCGGGTGTGCGATCGAGTCTTGGGATTCGTCGGCGATGGGATGGTGCGCAGTTACGGTGATTATGAACAATGGCTGCGGGATGTCGAAGGAAAGACAGGAGAGCCTGGACGAACCACGGCCGCTGCTCCCGAAAAAAAGGAGCAGAGACCGGCGGAGAGGAAGGCAGCTCGCCTCACCTATCTCGAACAACGGGAATACGAGCAGATCGAGGAAGCGATCACGACAGCGGAAGAGCGCCGGGAAGAGCTGGAACAGCATCTTGCCGATCCTGCCCTGGGGGCCGATCCCGAGGCTCTGCATCGCTGCTGGGAAGAAGTGGAGGCAGCCCGGGGTGAGGTGGAGCGGCTGTACCGGCGCTGGGAGGAGCTCGAACAAAAGCGGTCCTGAACGGGGGCTGGAGCCGATGGCCGGCCGCGTGATGTACCGCACCGGGAAAAAAAGTGGCCGAAATGTCATGGGGTATGCTAGGGTGACCACTGGCCGCCGGTGGCGGCCAGTGGAGCGGATGCACCTTCAATTTTGCTGAAAGGAAAAGGAATTATGGGCGTGTTTCAGGTGGATGGCGAATTCGTGGCAGCCGATCAGGCGGTTCTCCCGGTCAGCGACCTTGCCGTCTTGCGCGGTTATGGTGCTTTCGATTTCTTGCGCACCTACGGCGGTAAACCCTTTCATCTCGATGCGCATATCCGGCGGCTGCAAAATTCCCTGCGACTTCTCGAAATATCCTGCCCCTGGTCTTTCGAGGAGTTGCGGCAGCGGGTCGAGCAGACGCTGGCCCGCAACGATTACCCGGAAGCCAATATTCGCCTCCTGGTCACTGCCGGAGACAGTGACGATTCGATAACGCCTGGTCAGAAGCCGCGCCTGCTGATCATGGTGACGCCGGTCAAGACCTTCCCCGCTGCCTGGTACGAAGATGGGGTCAAAATCGTCACCGCCGATGTGACCCGCTATATCCCCGGTGCCAAGAGCATCGACTATATCCGTGCCATCCTCTGCTTGCGTCATGCCCGCGAGGCTGGCGCCATCGAGTCGGTCTACGTCGACGATCGGGGGCGGGTTCTGGAAGCGACCACGTCGAATATTTTCGCCGTCATCGATGGACAACTGGCGACCCCCGGCGAGGGTATTTTGCCCGGGGTAACCCGTGATGTCCTGCTCGACCTGGCTGCCGACGTTTATCGTCCGGCCATTCGGTCAATCAGTCGCGAGGAGTTGTATGGGGCCGAGGAGGTCTTCCTCACCTCGTCCAACAAGGAGGTCCTGCCGGTCCGGCAGGTGGACGATCGGCCGATCGGCAGCGGCCGTCCCGGACCGATGACCCGTGCATTGATGGAGCTGTTTCGGCGGCATACCGAGACCTATTGAGCTGCCTGAGCTTATCGATGCGACGGCGGCGATGACCGTCCGGCCTTGGTCCATGCCTCCGAGGCCGTTGCTGGATCTCGTCAGTTGCGCAGCGCCCCGGCAGTCGCGGTGTGTACCGGCGTTTCCCTGGTGCTTCCCGGTCCCTGAGCGGCGGCGCTGATGATGAAAGGCCGTTCGATATAGGTGTAGGCGAACAGGGCCAGAAGATAGGTGACGCTTCCGGAAAGCAGGAAGAGTACCCAGCCGGTCGGGTAGTAACCGAAGAAATAGTCGGCTGTGCCGCGTACACAGCTGATCATCATCGGGTGCAGCAGATAAAAGCTGAAGCTCACCACCCCCACTGCCCGCAAAGGCAGCCAGCCCATGATCCTGCTCAGCAACCGTCCCTCCGACAGCAGGGTAAACAAAATGATGGTTCCGGCGGCAATACCGAACCAGCCGGGGCGATTCACCGCATCGTAGGCGGAAAAGCGACCGATCAGATGATCGGCCAGGATCATACAGACGACGAAAAGACCGAGGCCGAAGAGTGATAAGCTCTGCTGAACGACACGGTTTTCAAAGAGTTTCCTGTGGTTTTCGGTGAGATAGGCAAAGAGAAAAGCGCAGAAGACACCGATCAGGAAGATGCCGACCATCGGCCGCAACGTCACGTTGTTTCCGTACAGGGGAACGACGGAGATGGTGAGATAGGCGTGGGCAACGGCGGCAACCGCAGCAAAGAAGAGCAGCGCCGGCAGCCGACGGTTCCGGAAGAACAGGGTGCTGGCGATCATGACTGCCGGCAGGATCAAATAGAAAAACATCTCCTGGGCGACCGTCCAATAATGGCCGTTGGCCTGGAGAAACAGATAATGCCGGAAGGCGACGTCGAATTTGCCGAGAAATAGAATGGTGATGGTGATCATCGTAAAGTACATGGGCACGATGCGTTTGAAACGCCGCAGCAGATAGTGCGCCATGTAGGGGTAGGACAGGGCCCGTTCCGGCTGACGAACGAAGGGAGTGGATAGCAGGAAGCCGCTGAGGGCAAAAAAGAGCCACACGGCAAACATACCGCTGCCGCGCACCACTCCGGTGTGTTGGGCCAGGACCAGAAGCGCGGCAAGACCGCGGATGCCGTCCAGGGAGCCGAAATTGACCCCGGTGGAAGAGACCATGGTCGCCACGTCGGTCCAGGCGGGCAAGGTTTTCAGAGAAAGGCGTCCGGCGATGACCACCAGCAGAGCGGCGATGATCGCCGGCAAAACGGTTTTAAGAAACGGATTCTCGACCATGAGGTCGCCGTGCAGCACCAGAAAAGGATCGTTGGTCCGGGACACGACCAGCACGTGATCCGGACGCAGGACGTAGGCCTCGACCCCCTCGTTGGGCCGAAAACGCGCGTAGATGTCTTGCGGGGTAAAGACGATATCCGGTCCGTAGTGGCTGACGAAGGTGAGCGAGAAGAGTTTGGTCGCACCGGGTTGCTGGCCGGTATCGATGCGCACCTTGCGGGCCACGTTGTCTCCCAGGCTGATGGTGAGCGCCGCTCTCTTGTCTTGTTCAAAACGAGTGCTCTTGCGGTAGTCTCCTTTGAAGGTGCTGGCAGCGAGGCCGGTGGCGAAAAAAATCTCGATGGCGTCATCATGCTCCAGTTCCGCATCGACGATCACCTTGTGGAAGCTCGACAGCGCAATCGTTGAGAGAAAGGCCTTGAGAAAGAAGAAAAGCAGCACAAAACCGATGCCTTTCAACACCAGGGGGTAATGTCTCGTCATGCTTATGGAACTGGCTGTTCAGGAGTCTGTCCGGCGGGGCAAGGGGCTGATCGTCCGCTGCCCTGCCGGGGGGGCGTTATTCCGCTGTCAGGTAGTAAGTTGCCGATCTATAGCCGATATCTGCGGAAATGACATCTTTTTTCCGCGGTCCTACCCTCGTTCGTGACTGATCTGCATCAGGGTTTTTTCGAGTAATTCCTGCATCGGTTCGACGGACATCCGGTCGCTTGAGGCAGGAGAACGATGCAGTGACTGGAAAAACGCCTGGCAAACACGCAGATCGGTGCTGTTCCAGGAACGGGTGAAGGCATCGTCGGTAGGGAGATCGATGGTGTCTTGCTCGGGATAGTCGCGGCGTCCATGGGCCCAGTTGATAATGTGTCGGAAAAACAGGAGTTGCCGGTTCACCAGGACGAACAGCAGGGAGATGGATTGGGCCGGCCCGATCTGCAACCGGGAACCGGCCAGGCGCAGGCCAAGCAGCGAGGCGTCCGCCTTCAGGTGACGGCGGCCGGCCAGAGCGGTGATCATGCCCGCAGCGCCGCCAAGCACGGTGAACAGACCAAGGCCGTGTCCCAGGGCGGCCACATCCACCCCGGCGCCAACGGCAGCGCCGCCGAGCGAGCCGAGCAACAACATCTGCTTTTTGCTGAGGCCGAGGAGCTGCCAGGTCCGCTCGCTGAAGAGATCTTCGTGCAGCAGGGAGTGAGGAGGGAGCCGGATGGTGAAAATATTGTGTTTGAACAGGGGGCGCAGCTGTTGCTGGGCCGTTTGTTCCATCTCGATAACGGACCGGCTGTAACGGGTGAACAAGTGATCACGCAACCGGCCCTCGTCGTCGCCGGGGCGGCAGTCCTGGTAAAGTTTCAGCGTCAATACGTCGGCCAACAGGGTGCAGATGATTTCAGCGCTGGTTCTGACCCGGCGCTGCCAATCGTGCTCGAAGGCACTGATAACCGCGTTCAAGACCGGCTGCCAATCCTGATCGATGGAGGTGAGCGCGGTCAACAGGTCGATTCGTTCGGCATACGTGGCGCGATGGGCGTTGAACATTCGCCAGGAGTTGAAATGCTGGGTCAATTGTTCTTTCCAGTCCGGCAGGAAGCGCTCTTCGTCACGTTTGCAATTGAGCACCGCCATGCGAGGGCGGCCGAGCCGCCGGAGCAGTTCCATTTCGGCCCGGTCCACCTGCCGGGGCGGGCGCGAGCCGTCGACCACGTAGATGAGGCCCGAGCCGCGCCGGAGCGGCTGGAGGAGTTCATGATCTTCGCGAAACTCGGGGCGGGAGCTGGTGAGGCTGTGCAGATGCTCCAGGCCGGAGGTGCCGGAGAGGCCGGAACGTTTCAGTTCGGCGAGCAGTCGCACCGGGTTCTGGAATCCCGGCGTGTCGGTAAAACGCAGGATTTCCCGGTTGTCGATGACGATGGGGAAGGACCGGCAGCGGGTGGTTTCCCCGGGCAGCGGGCTGATGACGACCGAATCGTCTTCGGCCAGGGTGGACAGAACCGATGATTTTCCCTCGTTCGGGTGACCGATGATGGCGATCTCCGGGATCATGACGATGACTCCTGGACCTCGGGACTGGCTTCTCCCAGCTCAATAACCTCAAGGTAACGGTCGTGACGGGCGGCCAGGGCATGACGCCAGAGGCTGGTATCCTCGGCGGATGGTCGGTCGAAGCTGCCGTCCTGGCGAAGAAAACCGAGCAGACCGACGATCAGGGCGAGATCCGGGCCGATGGCGGCCCGGATCTCGCCACAGCCATGCAGCCAGTCGTTGATCGGCGGTGACCATGCCTCCGTCAACAGCAACAGACCGCCATGCTTCCGGGCGGAGGCTGCCAGGCGCTGGAGCAGTCCGGGGGGGAACGGTTCGTCGAGGCGGAGCAACTCCCGAGCGGCAACGGAAAATCCGTGCGGGTACAGGAGTCGATTCAGGACGGCCTCCGAACATTCGTTGTTGATATCCTCAGGAACCAGGGCCAGGAGCGCCGCCATCGCCAGTGGCGGCTGGTGTGTCGAGCCGGCGAGAGGTTGCACCGGCTCCGGTACGCCTTGCAGGTGATCGGCTTGGTCGGATGCACCCGACGTGAGCAGCGGAGTTTGCATGCGGCGCAGCAACCGCATGATATCCGGCCGGCCGCGATGGAAACGGTGCAGGGCACGACGCTGCAGCAGGGTGCCGACAAGAAGCAGCAGCAGGCGCAGGATAAGGCCGTAAAAAATCAGGGCGAAGACGAGAAACGGCCACCAGGCAACGAGATTCTCGGTGGCCAGTTGCTGGATGCCCTCCTTGAGAATGATCCGGCTGCCTTCGATATCGGCGAGGGATGGATGGGCAAGCGAAGCCGGGATGAGCCAGGAC
>JAUVWB010000186.1 GCA_030604345.1 Desulfofustis sp.
CGCCGAGGATAAAGGCGGTGAGCCAGAGAATGTCGTCCCGGTACTGAAAAACCGAAAAGTCCATGCGTATCTCTCCCTGATCGTGTATGGAACAACCACCACGATATTGAACCATCGCAAGAAACAAAGTAATAATAAAAAAGGTTTATTGTTGTGTCAAATTTATTTTAATATCACGAAGTGGCTGGGTTTTTTCCCGTGAGGTCACCGACGCAGGGGAAAATGACGTTTGTTCCGAAAACTATTTTTTAAAGAAGATATAATGTGATATGATTGCTGACGGCATTGTCAGTATTTGCGATACAATTAATCAATAGAATTGAACTAGGGGCAGATATGTCCATCACCCTGAGACAATTGGAGATTTTCATAGCTGTAGCTGAGACCGCGCAGGTTACGAAAGCGAGCAAGAAGCTTTTCGTCACCCAGTCGGCAGTAAGCATGGCCTTGGCGGAACTGGAGAACCAGCTGGGCGGCTCGCTATTCGACCGGCATGGCCGCAGTCTGATCCTCAATGCCCGCGGTCGGTACCTGTTGCCTCAGGCGAAGGATATCATTGCCCAGGTGGGCAGTATCGAGAATATCATGACCGAGCACAACGACACGCTGAGCGGCTCCATCAACATCGCCGCCAGTTCGTCGGTGGGCAACTATATCCTGCCTTACCTGGTGGGGGCCTTCAAGAAGGCCCACCCGAAGGTCATGGTCACCATGCTTGTCTACAATACCAAAATCGTTGAGGGGATGGTGCTGGACAGCACCGTCGATATCGGCTTCGTCGAAGGCACGATCAACAGTCCCTCTCTCCAGATCCGGCCTTGGTTCAAGGATGAGCTGGTGGTACTCACTTCTCCCTCCGACCCGCTGGCCAATAATGAGGTCTTTGATGTCAGGAAGGACATGAAGGACTGCAAATGGGTGATGCGAGAGAAGGGCTCCGGCACTGCCGCCATCTTCCGGGAAAAGATGAAGGATTACCTGGACGAGCTCAATGTGGTGTTTGAGACCGGACATCCGGAATCGGTCAAGCGGGCGGTCGAATCAGGTGTCGGAATTGCTTGTCTGTCGGCGTTGACCATCTGCCGCGAGGTGGAGAACGGCTGGTTGAAATGCCTCAAGGTGGAGGGGGTCGACATGAAGCGCCAGCTGCACATCATCAGCCGCAAGGATCGACCGATGAATGATGCCCTGGTGGAATTTCTGGTCTTCTGCGACGTGATGTCCATCTGCGAGGAGGAAAACGTCTGCCTCTCTTCGCCCTGGAAGCTGCAATCTCTGCTGGCCCGTCATTCGGCCGGGAAAAAACGCTGATCATCCAAGCCTGAGCTGCGGCTCATCTCCCGCCTACCAGTCGTGCGCATAATGCACGGCCATCAACGTCAGGCCGTGCGCCGGGGCGGTGGCCCCGGCCCGATTGCGGTCCCGGAGCTGCACGATATCACGGAACTCCTCGACCGTGCGCTTGCCTCTTCCGACCTCGAGCATGGTTCCCGCGAGGTTTCTGACCATGTGGCGCAGGAAGCCGTCACCGGTGAAACAGAGGTGCATCAGGCCCGGTTCTGGTTCCCGTAACGCTGCCCGGAAAATGGTGCGCACCGCGCCGCGTCCGGTGGTGATCGATCGATCCCGTGAGCCGGTGGTTTCGAAACTGGAAAAATCGTGGGTGCCGGTGATGATCGCCAGACAGGCTTGAAGGTCCCGACGGTCGAGCGGGTAGGGCAGGTGAGCGGTATACAGCCGCTGCTGAGGCAAGAGGATCGGACCGCAATACACGGCGTAGCGATAGGTCTTGGCCAGGGCCGAAAAACGGGCGTGGAAGGACGGGGCCTCGTCGAGCAGAGAGATGACCCTGATTGCCGCCGGCAGCAGCGCGTTCATCCCTTTTTGCATGGTCGCCGCGGGCAGGGCGGTGGCGGCGCGGAAATGGGCGGTCATCCCGACGGCATGGACCCCGGCGTCGGTGCGGCCGGCACCGTGGATGTCGATTCGCTGATTGCAGATGGTCGAGGCGGCCCGTTCCAGCTCCTGCTGGATGGAGACGCCGTTGTGTTGCCGCTGCCAGCCGCACTAGCCGGTGCCATCAAAGGCGATGGTCAGTCTGATGGTGCGCATGGCGGCCGGACGCCGGGACCTGCGATCAGGGGAACAACGGCGCCTGGGTGAGTCCGGCGGTCTCGTCGAAGCCGCACATCAGATTCATGTTCTGGATCGCCTGGCCGGAAGCGCCTTTGACGATGTTGTCGATGACCGAGGTGAGGATGACCCGGTTGGTGCGTCGATCCACGGTCAAGGCGATATCGCAGTAGTTGGAGCCCCGCACATATTGAGTGGCCGGCTGCCGATCACCGTCGAGGACCCGGACGAAAGGCTCGTCCCGGTATCGCTGGCGCAGCAGATCCCGCAGATGCTCCTCGTCGGCGGCAGCGGTCAGGGAACCGTAAATGGTGCTGAGGATGCCACGGGAGATGGGGAGCAGGTGCGGGGTAAACGAAACGGTCACCGGCTGACCGGCCAGGTGACTCAGGTTCTGTTCGATTTCCGGCGTGTGGCGGTGGATGCCGCCGACCTTGTAGGCGCGGAATCCGTCGGTCACCTCGCAAAACAGGGTGGCGACGCTGGCGCCGCGGCCGGCGCCGGAGGCCCCCGATTTGGCATCGATGATGATCGATCCCGGATCAATGACCCCCGCTTGCAGGAGCGGCGCCAGGGCCAGGGTGATCGACGTCGGGTAACAGCCGGGGTTGGCCACCAGTCGGGCCTGGCGGATGGCCTCCCGGTGGATCTCCGGCAGGCCATAGACTGCCTCGGCGGCAACCTGGGGAGCGGTGTGCGGCTGGTACCAGTGCTCGTAGACGCGGAGGTCGCGGAAGCGAAAATCGGCGGAGAGATCGACCACCTTTTTCCCGGAGACGAGCAGGCTCGGTACCAGATCCATAGCTGTTTTGTGCGGCACGGCACAAAAGAAGAAATCAGCCTGATCTCTCAGCTGCGCCACGTCGGGAGCGCTGCAGACGACGGCGGTCTTGTCGCGCAGATGCGGATAGATATCCGCCAGGGGAATGTTCTGCTGGGCCCTCGAGGTGGCCGCGGTGAGTTCCACCCGGTCGTGATTGCACAGCAGACGGGCGAGTTCTCCGCCGGTATACCCTGATGCACCGATGATCGCGACACGCAACATGGCTGTTTCCTCGTTGATTGTGCTGATGGCTTGATCCGAAAGACGGCAAAAGGGGATAACAGCCCTGCTGTTATCCCCTTTCCGTCCCGGTGATCAACCGTCCCGGTGGTATCGCGACGGTGTAGATGTCGTGGCTGCCGATTAACGTTTGGAGAACTGGAATTTGGCGCGGGCGCCTTTCTGTCCGTATTTTTTCCGCTCCTTGTTGCGCGGATCACGGGTCAGCAGTCCGGAACGCTTCAGCGGACCGCGATAGTCTCCGCCAACTTCCAGCAGCGCTTTGGAGATGCCGTGGGCTAGAGCGTCGACCTGGGCTGATTTTCCGCCTCCTTTGAGGGTGGCGACCACGTCGTACTGCTCAGCGGTGTTGGTGACCTGAAACGGTCTTTCGATCCTGGAGTTCTGGAAGATGGTGCCGAAGTACTGGTCGGCATCAATCTCGTTTACCGTAACTTTGCCGGTCCCCGGGGTGATCCAGACCCGAGCTACCGCTTTTTTCCTCTTTCCGGTTGCGTAAAAACGATCGGCCATGGCCAATGACTCCGTAATCAGATGGTAAGTTCTTCCGGCTGCTGAGCTTCATGAGGATGCTCGGTGCCGGTGTAGACTTTCAGTTTCTTCAATTGCGCCCGACCCATCTTGTTTTTCGGCAGCATGCCCTTGACCGCTTCCATGATCAGGTTGGTGGGGCGTTTGGCCAGCATTTCCTTGGCCGTGGTTTCCTTGAGCCCGCCCATGTAACCGGTGTGCCGGTAATAGACCTTGTCATCCCATTTGCTGCCGGTCAGACGGATGTGCTCGGCGTTGGTGACGATGATGAAATCTCCGTTATCGATGAACGGCGAAAAAGTCGGCTTGTGCTTGCCGCGCAGACGGAAGGCGATCTCTGAGGCAAGACGACCCAAAATCTTGTCCTTGGCGTCAATAACGTACCATCTCTTTTCTATCTCTCGAACAGGAGCAAGATAGGTTTTCATGTGGTCCTCAACAATCGAATGGTAATAGAATGCTTTGAATAAAAAAAGGTTCGAGCAGAGCCGAACCTTTGATAAGCAGGCTGGAGCGGGAAACGAGATTCGAACTCGCGACTTCAACCTTGGCAAGGTTGCACTCTACCACTGAGTTATTCCCGCTCTGTTTCATAATCAAAACAGGAGAACATTTAATAAACGGCCGAGCAAAAGTCAACAGAAAAAGAACCGCTCATCGGTTCCACCGGTCATTTCCCCGTGTGGCCCCTTCTTCATGGACAAGTGGGTTTTCGGGAATGCTTGGCTCTGCC
>JAUVWB010000219.1 GCA_030604345.1 Desulfofustis sp.
CCCGTTCCTTGAGGCTCTCAAAATTCATCTGCCGGATTCTGGCGGTACGGCGCGGGGTAAACTGCTTGTCGAAAACGATTCGGTCGATCGCCGATTCAACCGGCACCCGCACGGTCACATCGCTACCAATGCGGGCCTGACAGGCCAACCGACAGCCGCGTTGAGCCTCCTCGGCGGAAAAACGATCAGACAGCCCGCCGGTAACCGTGCCCTTTTCTATCTGAACCCGGCACTTGGCGCATACGCCCTCGCCACCACAGGAGGCGTTGATATGAACGCCCGCCTGCATGGCGGCTCTGATCAGACTTTCCCCTTCAGGAACGGTGATCGCTCGATTGTGCGGCAGAAATGTGACCTGACAATTACCCATGCAAAACCTCTGCCCATATATGAAAAACGGCCGGAAGGCCGCTCAACCCGGTTAACTGTACTCAAAATTGCCGAATATGAAAAAAGAAAACTATCGGTCATTCCACGCCTTTTTGGACTGACCAAGAGCCCAAAAGAGCTACTTTCCATGTTTTAGGAGATCTTTTTTGGTATTACACAATGCCCAGGAGGCCAAAAACAGTAATGCTTTACTTTCCTTTCAACAAAATAGATAGCATATCGCCCACATATGCAAGATGTGCAAAATAGCAAACCGATGACACCAAGGAAATTTTACTCTCAAAAAAGGCATCCGTCGGCCAGGCATGGTCTCGCCTCACTCCCCATCTTCTCTACCAGCTGTCGGCAAGAGAAACACCTTGAAATATCGCTCGCTTGGCGTCGAGTTCGGCGGCCAGCAGCGCCCCACCGATCGTTTGAAAGGGAATGGCAGCAGCCGTCAGTTCCTCAGCCGGGCCAAGCTCCGACACCTGCCCGGCACAGACGATGACGTTATCCACCTCCAGCAACCGCTGTTCTTTTCCCTGAGCAAACAATAAACCGCGGTCATTTATTTCCTGGTACGTAACCCCGGTCCAAAAGGTGACACCACCGCGCTTCAAGGTAGCCCGATGAATCCAGCCGGTGGTTTTGCCCAACCCGGCTCCCGGTTTGGTGGTCGAACGCTGCAGTATATGAATTTCACGTGCCGGTTTCCCATGGGAGGGTTGACCAAGCCCGCCGCCGGCACCATAGCTTCGGTCCACACCCCACTCCTGTAAGAAAGAGTCCACGCTGGACGACAGCGACGATGGGTGAAGCAGATAAGCTGCCATATCGAAGCCGATGCCTCCGGCACCGATGATGGCCACCCGCGACCCGACCTGGCACCCGCCGGAGAGTACCTGGTCGTAGGCGAAGACCTGGGGCTGCTCGACTCCCGGCAATTCGAGTTTTCTCGGTCGCACGCCACAGGCCAGGGCGATTTCGTCAAACGCTCGAAGATCATCGATCGTGGCCCGGCGTCCCAACACCACCTCGACCTGGTGCAACGCCAATTGCCGCCGGAAGTACCGGAGCGTTTCTGCAAATTCCTCTTTACCCGGAATCGCCTTGGCCAGCAGAAACTGCCCGCCCAATTCGGACCGGGCTTCAAACAACGTCACCCGGTGTCCCCGAGCCGCTGCGGTGGCGGCGCAGGCCAGACCGGCCGGGCCACCGCCGACCACGGCCACCCGCTTCACCCGAGCGGTTTTGACCAGCGGCGCCTCGGTCTCCCGGCAGGCGCGAGGATTGACAAGACAGGTGGCCGTCCGGCGGGAAAAGATGTGATCCAGGCAGGCTTGGTTACAGGCGATGCAGGTATTGATCTCATCCTCGCGGCCGGCCTGCGCCTTGACCACCCATTCCGGATCGGCGAGAAAGGGCCGAGCCATGCTGACCATGTCGGCGCACCCCTGGGCAAGAACCCTCTCGGCAACATCGGGCATGTTGATGCGATTGGTCGCCACCAGCGGCACCGAAACCAACCCGCGTAACCGTTCCGTCACCCAGGCAAATCCGGCTCGCGGCACTACGGTGGCGATAGTGGGGATACGCGCCTCATGCCAACCGATACCGGTATTGATAATTGTCGCGCCGGCCCTTTCGATGGCTTGTGCAAGTTCGACCACCTCATCCCAGGTACTGCCGTCTCGAACAAGATCAAGCATGGACAACCGATAGATGATGATGAATTCTTCGCCCATACGGTTTCTGATCGCCTTGACAATCTCCACCGGAAACCTGATCCGGTTGGCGAATGAGCCGCCCCACTCGTCCGTGCGCTTATTCGTCTTGGCGACAATGAACTGATTGATCAGATAGCCTTCCGACCCCATCACCTCAACCCCGTCGTAACCGGCCTGTCGGGCCAGAAACGCACAACGGACAAAGTCATCGATGGTCGACCTGACCCCTCGTCGCGACAAGGCGCGGGGACGAAACCGGTTGATCGGGGCCTTGATCGAGGATGGCGCCACGCAGAGCGGATGGTAACCGTAACGGCCGGCATGCAGGATCTGCAGGCAGATCTTACCGCCATGATGATGAACCGCATCGGTTATCAACCGATGCTTGCCGATGTGGGACGGGCTGGCCAAACGGATGGAGAAAGGGGCTATCCAACCGGCTCGATTAGGAGCGACGCCCCCGGTGACAATCAACCCGACCCCACCTGCGGCCCTTTCACCGTAGTAACGCGCCATACGCTGAAAACCGTGGCGCTCCTCTTCCAGTCCGGTATGCATCGAACCCATCAGAATCCGGTTTTTCAACTGAGTAAAGCCGAGATCAAGCGGCCTGAAAAGATGAGGGTAACGTTGCTGATCACCGTTCATAGCAGAACCATCTAACGTGAGTGAGTGGTGTCGCGTTGCCGGTCCTGGACCTGGTCCCGCCGTCGCGACCTGAAGGAGAACCCGGCTTGCTTTTGCCGACCCGGGCCGTTAAAGTGTGAAAAAATATGCAAAGACACGGTTTGACAACACATCACCGGAATCGGCCATGGATTATCAGGGATCAATCTATCGTCCGCCTAGCGAGGCAAATTCCATCCTGCTCCAGGTAACCGTCGGTTGCTCACACAACGCGTGTTCCTTTTGTGGCATGTACAAAGGAGTCCGCTTCGCCGTAAAAGACGAATGCACCGTGGCGGCCGACATCGAATACGCGGCTCGGCATTGCCGGCGACAGGATAGGGTCTTTCTCTGTGACGGCGATGCTCTGATTCTACCGCACCAAAGGCTGATCGCTATCCTGCAAGCGATCAGGGAAAAGCTTCCCTGGGTAACCCGGGTCGGCCTCTATGCCACTCCCCGTAGCATCGACCGCACATCCGTCGAGGAACTCCGGCAGCTGCGACAGCTTGGTCTGGGCATCGCCTATGTGGGACTGGAGAGCGGCGACAATCAGACACTCGCCGAGATCGGCAAAGGGGCCAACGCCGACCAGATGATTGCCGTGGGTCGAAAAATCCGTTCTGCCGGCATTGCGCTCTCCATCACCGTGTTGCTCGGCATCGCCGGACCACAACGATCGGTCGTGCACGCCGAGGAAACCGGCCGGGTACTGAGTGCCATCGACCCTGAATATGTCGGCGCCCTCAGTCTGATGCTGGTTCCCGGCACCGATCTCTACGAGCGCTGCCGGCGCGGTGACTGGCATCAACCGGAGCCGCGCCAGCTGCTCGCCGAACTGGGTATCATGATCGCCCGGACCCACTTGACCGACGGGTTGTTTCACGCCAACCACGCCTCCAACTACCTTCCCATCAAGGTGCACCTGCCCCGGGACAAAGCCGTTGCCCTGACGCTCATCGAGAAAGCCCTGCAGGGCGGTGTCAACCTGCGTCCTGAACACTGCCGGGCCCTATGAAGGCCGGCCACCAGGACCGACGATACCGACCGAAACCCGTCGGTATCGTCGGTCGTATCGTTTAGAACCTATAGCTGAAGCCGGCGGACACGAGGACCGCCGAAGCGCCCTCGAACTCACCCGCCAGCGTGGCGTTGCGCACCTTGCGCGACTCCTTGTAGTCGTACAGCAAGCCCAGCGCCATCTCCATCTGCTC
>JAUVWB010000294.1 GCA_030604345.1 Desulfofustis sp.
GGAAAGTTTCGGGGTGGGGTTGAAACCCTGGGAAAAAAGGGGTGAAAGACCGGCTCGGCGGATCGAACGGACCATCGCCTGCATGAACTCCAGGTGCCCGAGAAAACAGATGGGACCGATCCGCTCATAGGTGATGAAGGAGAGCTGGCCGCGGCTCGGATCCGGCTCGGTTCGGGGTGCGGCGGTGGCCGGGCCGGGCGGCGCGGTGTGACGGTGCGGCTCCTGCACCAACGGGCGGATCGTCTTGAAATCGCACAGGCCGCATTTTTGGCAGCCGTGATAGCGGCAGTCCGGTGTGTAGTGCTGCTCTTCGGCGGCCTGCCGTTCCCGCTTGAGGAACTCCGGATCGACCCCGGTGTCCAGGTGGTGCCAGGGGAGCACCTCGTCGAGGGAGCGTCGACGTAGATAGGCGTCGAGGTCGATGCCACAGCGGTTGGCGGCGGCCAACCACCGTTCCAGGTGGAAGTAGTCGCTCCAACTGTCGAGGCGGGCCCCGTCGCGCCAGGCAGCAATGAGCAACTCGGTGAGACGGCGGTCGCCGCGGGAAAAGACACCTTCCAGGTAACTCTGCTCGGGCGTGTGGTATTTCACCTGGACGCCGCTGCGGTCCAGGGCGGCCCGCAGCCGACCGATTCGCTCCCGGCTCTGCTCGATGCTCAGTTGCGGTTCCCATTGAAACGGAGTGTGCGGTTTGGGGACGAAGGTGCCGACGCTGACGGTGACCCGGCGCCGGCCACGCTGACTCACCTTGCCGGCCCGACCGGTCTTTCTGGCCAGCTCGGCGATGGCATCGACGTCCTCCAGCGTCTCACCGGGCAGGCCGATCATGAAGTAGAGCTTGATCAGGTTCCAGCCGAGGGCGAAGGCGTTTTCCACCGATGCGAGCAGATCCTCTTCGGTGATCCCCTTGTTGATCGCCCGGCGCAATCGTTCACTGCCGGCCTCCGGGGCCAGGGTGAAACCGGTCTTGCGGACCCGTTTGATCTGCTCCATCAGGTCGGCCCCCAGCGTGCCCACCCGCATCGACGGCATGGACAGCGACACCCGCTGTTCGGCGAACCGATTCATCAACCGCGGCAGCAGCTGCGGCAGGCAGCTGTAATCGCCGGTCGACAAAGAGAGCAGGGCGATCTCGTCGAACCCGGAACGGGCGATACCCGCTTCGGCCAGGGCGCAAATCTGCTCGACGCTGCGTTCCCGTACCGGGCGGTAAGTGATGCCGGCCTGGCAGAAACGGCAGCCGCGAGTGCAGCCCCGGGCGATCTCGACGCCGAGCCGGTCGTGCACGATCTTGGCGTTGGGTACCAGCGGGTGCATCAGGTGGTCGAGTCGGTCCAGATCGGGCAGGACCCGGCGCCGAACGCGCTCGGCCTTGCCCGGTTGGACCTCGATGGCGATCAGGCGACCGGCTGCGTCGTAGCGTGGTTGATAGTGATGCGGCAGATAGACGCCCGGGATGTCGGCCAGCGCTTCGACCAGGTCTCGGCGCGCGGTTCCGGCCCGCTTGTGATGCCGGACCAGGTCGCTGATGGCGAAGATCGCCTCCTCGCCGTCGCCGAGCAGGATGGCGTCAAACAATTCGGCCACCGGTTCGGCATTGAAGGCGCAAGCGCCACCGCCGATAACCAGCGGCTGAGCTTCGACGCGGTCGGCGGCACGGAAGGGCAGGCCGGCCAGATCGAGGATGGTCAGGATATTGGTGTAACAGAGCTCATGGGGCAGGGTGATGCCGAGCAGATCGAACGATCCCAGTGGTCTTCCGGATTCCAGCGCGGTCAGCGGACGGTGTTGCGCCCGCAGCAGTTCTTCGGCGTCGGGAGCCGGGCAGTAGCTCCGTTCCGCCTGGACCTGGGGATGACTGTTGAGCAGGTGGTAGAGGATGTGCAACCCCTGGTGGGACATGCCGATCTCGTACAGATCGGGAAAAACGAGCGCCCAGTGGAGGAGATCGTCGTCGGTCTGCGGTGTTATACTGTGGTACTCGCAGCCCAGGTAACGGCCTGGGCGGCTGACAAAGGGCAGAATGGCGGTATCGGTCATGGGTACAGGGGTAAATGACGTCGCGGATCGGCCGGTCGCTGCTGGTTGAAGGGCGGAGGAGCACCGTGCGGCTCCGGACAAAGGGGCGAGGTATCACATTTACCGAAAATGAGTTGACTTTTCAAGAACGGATAAGGTAAGGAGAAGTTTGGTTCATAAGTTTTGGAAAAATAATGAGTTACACGATAGGTCCCAGGTCATGAAACGATTTTTGGTTTCACTGGCGTTCATCTCCTCCCTGTTCTTATGCGTCCCCGTCAGTGGTGAACCGCCCCTGTCGGAGGCTATCATCGAGTCGATAACGTACGAGAAAGACGATGCTAATCGGGAAAAAATCGTCTTCAAGCTCAACGGCGCCCATATTCCCAAGGTGTTCAAGATCCAAGGCGAGCGGCCGCGCGTGGTCTTCGATTTTATCGATACCCGCTATTCCGATTTGATTAACCGTATCGCCGATACGCAGGGGCGGCTGATCAAGGGCGTACGTATCGGCATCCATGACAACCCGCCAAAGACTCGGGTGGTGGTCGACCTCAAGGCGGAGCAAGAGTATCAGTTCGACCAGGATTTTCAGATCCAGGAAAACACCCTTTCCATCACCTTCTACCCGAGCGGCTCCGACGAACAGGAACCGATGGAGCCGGAGCCTGCCGAGCCACCTCCCACACCGGCACCGGCAGCCGCATCGGTTGCCTCGGACGGGCCGCAACAGCCGGACGAGCAGCCGCCGTTGCCATCGAGTCCTCCTGCCGGAGTGGAACCGGACCAGCCGGCCGCCCCGGCCTCGGCTATCGATGATGCCGAAGACCAGCCGGTTACCCCGGTGGCAAGCACACCGGCTCCTTCGGCCACTGCGGCCTCTGGGGCCGAACCCGCCAAAGATCTCGAGGAGTTGCTTGCCGACGCCGGATCTCAGCCCAAGGCCGTGGTCGATCCGATCCTGAGCGATGTGTCGTTCAACCGGACGGAGGACAACACCGAGATGGTGCTCTTCAAGCTCAACGATTTCTATCCACCCATCGTGTTTGCCATCGAGAAGGGAACTCCCCGGGTGGTCTGTGATTTCCTCGACACCAAGCTCGACCGGGCGGTA
>JAUVWB010000030.1 GCA_030604345.1 Desulfofustis sp.
ACGCTACGACCCTGCCATTGCGGTGGGTTTAAACCGCTTGCTTTGGGGGCGGCTTCGGCTTTTCGGTATTCCTCCAGAAATCGTTGTACGATTTTTTCCGGGTCCAACCCCAGGGTGGTGGCATAAAGCCCGTAGAACCCGCGGGCAAAGGCAAGGGCAGGCAGCGAGCTGTAATCGTCGGCTTCCATGGCCCTGATAATGTCCGGGGTGATGCGGGTCTCCTGGGCGACATCGGAGATTTCCAGAGACCGTTCCAGGCGGATTGTCCGCAACAGCGCCCCGGTGCTTTCGTGGCCGCTCATGTCGATCCTGTCGTCCATTGGCTGGTCCCTGTCTTGGTGGGTCATTCGCTGGGCCGCTGGATGGGCCCGGCTCTCGTGGTGATTTACGGTTTCCTGATATAGGCGGCGTCCCGGAGTCGCTGCATCCAGGCTCGGTGTTGTTTTTGCATCGCCTCCCGGAAGAGTCGTTCCCGAATCTCTTCCTGCACCGCATCAAACGGGGCCTGGGATACCGTTGCCGCTTCTCCGCCGGCAAGCAACTGGAAGAACTGATAGCCGAACGGAGTCTCCACAATATCGCTGATCTGTCCAGGCTGCAAGCCGGTAACGGCTTTTTTCATATAATCGGCCATCTCGTTGTGGGCAAAAGATCCCAGATCCCCCCCCGCTTCAGCGGAGGGCAGGTCAGAGAAGCGTCGGGCCAGATCGCGGAAATCCTGACCATTCACCGCGAGATCGCGAACTCGTTCGGCCTGTCGGCGGGCTTCCTGTTTCGCTTTTTGCAGGGCGGCCGGATCGTTTGTGTCGGCAGATTGGTTCCAACTGATACCAATCTGCAGCAGATAGTAGCTATCGGGGTCCACCGCCTGGGTGTAGTTGTTCTGATAGTAGTCTCTGACCATGGCGTCGGTGATCAGGATCTTCGAGTTGACGTCCCGCATCAGAAGCTTGTTTTGCAGGAGCTGAACTCGTAGATTGCGGCGATAGGTCGCTTCGTCCAGCCCGTTCTTTTCCAACTGCTGCACAAATGCCTCTTTGGTCAGGTTGTTGGCGGCCAGCATCTCCTTGACGGTGGCGTCAATTTCCGGCTCACTCACCTCGATACCCTGTTTGACCGCCTCCTGCATGATCAGCTTGCGGTCGATCAGAGAGTCGAGCACTTGCCGGCGCACCTGATCGAGGATGGCGGCCTGCTCTTCAACCGGTGATTCCCGTATGACTCTCTGAAAGATCGGTTGCCCTTCCCGGTCTAGTTCGGACGTGGTGATAATATCATCATTCACCTCGGCGACGACTCGATCGATCACCTCGCTGCCGGCCGTTGGTGGGGAGATGAGGGAGACCGAGGCGATCAGCAGGAACGCTGCGAAAGCCAAGAGCGGTGCGGTTGTTCGGGAAGAAAACGATGTCATGGTGCGTTCCGTTTGATTTTTCGGGTGCCGGGTCTGTGCCATGGCCAGCGCGTTGACTCAAAAGTGCTTGTGACGCTGCCGTGCGAGGCGGGGCTGAATAGTAGCAGATCGAGTGGGTGCTGCACAAGTATTTTACCAAAAACTTATTTACTGCCCGCCGCTGATGCATTATGTTGCTTATGTGAGAGTCCGTGCAGGAATCACGGACAATGATACAAGAGTTCAGGGGATTTTGCCATGGCTAAGCGGGTTGTTTCTCTGCTGTTTTTTTCGCTGTGGATCTGTTGCGGGGTCATCGTCGCAGTGACTCCGGTGCAGTCTGCGACAAATATGCCGGCCTTCAAGCTCGAGGAGGTGGCAACCGGAAAAAAAATCGACAGTACCATGTTTGCCGGTAAATCCCTGTTGGTGACGTTTTTCGCCAGTTGGTGTCCACCCTGCATTCAGGAGATACCGACCCTGATAAAGCTGCAAAAAGAGTACGGCGCGAAACAGTTCTCGGTCATCGGTCTTTCGGTCGATTCGGAAAAACAGGTGGTTCGCGACCTGGTCTCGGAACGATCGATCAACTACCCGGTGATGATGGCCGACAATGCCATTACCGTCAGTTTCGGCGGAGTCTATGGGGTGCCGACCTCGTTTCTGGTCAACAACAAAGGAACGGTAGTGAAACGCTATTCGGGCTACGTCCCCCAGGCTGTTTTACTGCGTGATCTGGAGCAAATCATCGATTGAGTTGGCCGGATGGTCCGCCATCTTGACAAAGATTCTCGGGACAGGTAAGTTAATTTGCTCTTAAATATGAATAGACATTGCCCCAGATAGCCGTGTCCTTTTCTAACCCGCCCGGATGGCGGTGCGGGAGCCGGTAAGGCTTGAAAACCGAAACCTGGTTTCGGTGTTATCGTTCATCAGCACATAGGAGACTGATCATGAAGAAAAGAGTTATTGCCGCCGTTTTAGCCCTGCTTTTTGTCGCTTCAACTGCCGGTACGGTTTTCGCCGCCCGTTTGAAGTGTACCGTTGATTCCGTAGAAGGCGACAAAGTTACCATGACCTGTGAAGGTGCCGATCAGTTGAAGCCTGGCGACAAACCCCGTGTTACCCCGCCCAAAGGCGGTGCCATCGAAGGTTGCTAATTGACAGACTAACCGAAGACCGGTAATCTGCGAGGCCGGCTGACCCATGTCAGCCGGCCTTTTGTATTGTTTTTCGGTCGTAAGGTCTCGCGTTTTCTTTCCTGCCGTGCCAATCACTGACGCAGAAGGTGCTCTGTGGAGATGTTGAAGGCCTTACTCCTTGGCTTTATTCAGGGAGCCACTGAATTTCTGCCGGTATCGAGTTCGGGGCACCTGGTGATCGGCGCACATCTGCTCGATTTTTCCCAGCAGAGCCTGCTTTTCGACATCATGTTGCATCTCGGCACGCTGGTGTCGGTCATGGTTGTTTTCCGGTACGATATCGGACAGATGATCGCGGCGCCTTGGCGCTGGCTGCAGGGAGTCCGTTCCAACGAGGTGCGCCGTTTCCTGCTGTGGGACTGCTACATCCTTGTCGCCACCGTGCCGGCGGTACTGGTCGGACTGACCCTCAAAGATCAGGTGGAACGTCTGTTTTCTTCGGTCTTGGCAGTCTGTCTGATGCTTATCGTTACCGGCACCCTGATGCTGGTCAGCCGTCGCTTGGTTGATCGGGGCAACGAGCTTACCGGTTGGCGGGCTCTAATCATCGGCGTCGGGCAGGCCATGGCCATCATGCCCGGTTTGTCCCGATCCGGGACGACCATCGTCACCGGAATGATGCTCGGCATCAACCGGGAGACGGCAGCCCGGTTCTCTTTTCTGATGTCGCTGCCGGCGATTCTCGGCGCTGCCGTCCTGCACGTGCCGGAGGCGCTGCAGCAGCCGCCTCCCGCTGAGCATTTGGTCAACATGGCGGCAGGCACCCTGATGTCGGCGGTCACCGGTTACCTGGCGATTGTTCTGCTGCTCGATATCGTGCGCAAAAATCGCCTGCCCTGGTTTGGATATTATTGTCTGGCGGTCGCCTTCATCGGCTTGGCTATTATCGTTTTCACCTCGTGAGCAGTCGTATGGATGTCAGAACCTTACCTGAAGCTGAGCGGGAATTGTATCAGCGCCTGCGCCGGAAGTACTCGTTGCATTTCGCCCGGGAGACCGTTGGCCGCTGCCCGACGCGTGTGCTCATGCCGGCCGACCTGGAACAACTTCTGGGTGGCCGGGATCCGTTCGGTGATGTGAAATCCTTCCCGTTCTGGGCTCGGTTGTGGGAATCCTCCATCGTTCTCGGCACGGTTCTTGCCGATTTGCCGGTGAACCCCGGGACGCGCCTGCTCGAACTAGGCGCGGGTTTGGGTCTCAGTGGTCTGGCAGCGGCTCAGGCAGGGTATGACGTGGTGTTGAGCGACTATGACGAAGAGATCCTTGATTTTCAGCGGGTCAGTGCCGCCGCCAACGGCTTGACAACGGTGCGGAGCCTCCGGTTCGACTGGCTCGACCCGCCGGCTTTGGATCGATTTGCGGTGATTGCCGGAGCAGAGATACTGTTTCGTCAGGAATTTGTTGAACCATTGGTGCTGATATGCAAAAACTATCTGTTGCCTGAAGGGGCCGTCTATCTCGCCCACGATGTTCGACGGCAATCCCTGGCACCATTTCTTCGAGCGGCGTCGAGTCATTTTGACATCTGCAGTCGCAAGATGACCTTGCGGCGCAATGGTCGAGACTGGGATATCCTGGTTAATCGATTACGGTTCAAGAATAGCGGGAAGTGAGAGGCAGGTGAAAGAGGACGTAACCGTGCAGACGGCTGCCGATACAAAGGTGTGGTACCCGGTCAACCTCGACATCTCCGGCCGGCTTTGCCTGGTGGTGGGCGGTGGCGCCGTGGCGGCGCGCAAGATCACCTCCTTGTTGCTCAGTGAAGCGGTGGTCCGGGTGGTGAGCCCGGAGGTTTGCCCGAAAGTGCGTCGGTTGGCTGACGAAGACAGGATCGAGTGGGTGAGGCGAGCGTTTTGTGATAATGATCTTGACGGCGCGTTCCTCGTCTTTGCCGCCACCAACGCCCCCCAGGTCCAGCGTCAGGTCGCAGAACTGGCCCGGGAACGCAAGGTGCTGCTCAACAGTGCCGAATCTCCCGCTCTGTCGACGTTTTTAGTGCCGGCCAGAATCAGGCGCGGAGATTTCCTGCTGGCGGTCTCCACGGGAGGTGCCAGCCCTGCTTTGTCGGCTTTGATCAAGCGTCGCCTGGCGTTGCAGTTCGGACCTGAATACGGGTTGCTGGTACGCCTGATGGCGGCGCTTCGCCATCAGGTAGTGGGCTGTGCAGAACAGTCGACCGACAATCGTGAGTTGTTTCATGCGGTGCTGGCCTTGCCGATTCTGGAAAGAATCCGTGAGCGGGATTGGGAGGGAGTGAGACAACTCCTGCTCCAGGTCCTGCCCGGTCATGTCGATGGTAACCTGTTGATCGATGCGCTGGACGCCCAGGAGATAGCAGGGTCCGGCGAAGAGAGGTGACACCCATGTTGCAGCAACCGTGGTTCCATCAGGTCAATACCTATCTGTTCCTCGGTGTCCTCCTGGTAACGGTGGCCGCCTGTGCGTCGTATCTGAGTTATTTCGTCGGCCAGCAAAACCACAGGCGCGACTGGGCGCGACGGTTGTTGATCGGATCGCTGGTCCTGCAGAGTCTGTACATCGTTTCCCGGTATTTTCTGATCGGGAACACACCGGTTACCACCTACCACGAGACCGTGGTCTTTTTTGCCTGGGCCACGACGGCGGCCTATTTCTCTTTTCGCTGGCGCTATACCGTACGGAATTTCGGCACCTTTGTCTCGCTGCTCATTGTACTCCTGCTGATTGCCGCCGCCTTTGCCCCGCGGC
The DNA here is from genome assembly GCA_030604345.1 of Desulfofustis sp. Next base: position 5,323 of record JAUVWB010000030.1, read on the forward strand.
AGGTGATCCCCCTCGAACCGCCGTTGCGCAGTTGGTGGCTGCCGGTACACGCCGGCTTTTCGCTGATCGCCTATGGCTTTCTTGGCCTGGCCTTCTGCGGCGGACTGATGTACCTGCTGCAAGAACGGGAGTTGAAGAGCCGGCGACTCGGCTACTTCTATTCCCGTTTGCCCTCGCTCGACGCACTCGATCAGCTGAATTCCCACTGTCTGGCCATTGGTTTCGTTTTCCTCTGTCTGGGCATGGTTTCCGGTTCTTTCTGGTCAAAACAGGCGTGGGGAACCTACTTTCGATGGAATCCGAAAGAGGTCTGTTCGCTGATTATCTGGCTCGTCTATCTGGTCCAGATTCATTTGCGTTTTACGGCAGGATGGCGCGGCCGCAGAGCCGCCTTCATGGTGGTTGTCGGTTTCGTCGTGGTGATCTTGACGCTCTGGCGGGTGACGACCTGATGCACGCGATGGGGAGCATAACGACCGGCAGGACCATCACGCTGCTCGGTGTCAATCACAAGACGACACCGGTCGAGATCCGTGAATGTCTGGCCTTGCGCGGCGGTTATGAAGAGGCGCTGGCCGATCTGAAAGCGATCGCCGGAGAGGTGGAACACTACCTGTTATCGACTTGCAACCGGGTGGAATTACTTTTTGTCTCCAACGGTGACGCACTGCTCGAAGAGCGGCTGGCCGGTTTTCTTTTTGGCGACGCAATCCTGCCTGAGGAGCGCAAACGGTATTCTTATCGTTATGCCGGCGCCGAGGCGGTCAACCACCTGTTTCAGGTGGCCTCGTCTCTGGATTCGCTGGTGGTTGGCGAGGCCCAGATTCTTGGCCAGATCAAGGAGGCGTACCGCCATGCGGCGGCCCACCAGTGCACCGGACCATTGCTCAATAAACTCCTGCATAAATCATTTTCGGTAGCCAAGCGGGTGCGCAGTGAGACCGGCATCGGATCGGCGGCGGTCTCCATCAGTTCGGCCGCCGTGGGCTTGGCAAAGAAGATCTTCGGCCGACTTGAAGAAAAGCAGGTGTTGTTGATCGGTGCCGGCGAGATGGCGGAACTGGCGGCGGAGCACTTGATCGGCCAGGGGGTCGGCGGGGTCATGGTGGCCAACCGGACCGTGGAGCGGGCTGTGGAGTTGGCCGGCCGATTCCACGGACGGGCCTGTCCGCTGGACGACCTGATCACTCAGTTGCGGGAGGTGGACATCGTCATCTCCTCGACCGGCGCCGCCGGATTGATCCTTCGGGCAGACGAGGTGCGACCGTTGATGCGCAGCCGCAGAAACCGGCCGCTGTTCTTCATCGACATTGCCGTTCCCCGCGATCTCGATCCGGCGCTCAACGATATCGACAACGTCTTTCTCTATGATATCGACGACCTCAGCCAGGTGGTGGAAGGCAATCGGGCAGAACGTGAGAAGGAAGCGGTCAAGGCCCGGCAGATCATCGACGAGGAGACGCACAAATTCTGCCGCTGGCAGGAAGGACTGGCGGTAACGCCGACCATTGCCGCCCTGCGGCGGAAGGCCGACAACATCTGTCGCCGCGAGTTGGCCAGAACCTTGCCGAAACTGGCGCTGAATGAGGGAGACCAGCAGCGTATCGAACGGCTCGCCCAATCGATTGCCAGCAAGATGCTGTATGACCCGCTTCAGTTCCTCAAGAGCCCTTCCTGCCGCCAGGGCGATGCGGCCAAGATCGACATGGTCAGGACCGTGTTCGGATTGGAAAACAACGGCGCCTCCGATGAAGACGACACCTCCGTCGATCCAGCTTGAGGATGAATGGTACGCAGTGCGCCATTCGGGGGAAATCCCCGAAGTGGCATTGCATTCCGCCCTCTATTACTTGTGCGATGACGCTAATGGTCCCGGGCTGCGTCTGACTCCGGAAGAGCATCGTTGGCTGGTTGAAGCCGCCGCGGCGCGCTATCGTGAGATGGTGCAGCGTGATCTCAATGCGGACAACCGGGACGAGCCGTTTTATCGAGGGGTGCATCGGGCCATTGTCAACTGGCGACGCTATGAGCGATTCTGCCGGCGTCAGGGCTTACCGCTCGACACCTTTCAACACGAGGTGGCGGTGGATCTCCTCTTGTTGTTGGCCCGGGAGATGAGTGACGTCCGCGGCGGTCGCTGCCGCGCCCCCCTCAACTGCAGTTTTGCCGAACTGAGCCGATTTGCCGCGCAACTCGGGTTGATCGACTCAATGCTCCCCGAAGAGTACGAAACTTTGTGTCGCCGGGATTGATCGCAGCTCTACCACCGCTTCTCCCGCAGGCGGGTCACGTTCCGTCAGGGCCCTTTATCGTGGTATTTGTCTGATGCTTCTGGTAAGACTGCATCCTGGTGCAGTTTTGTGCCAGTGTGGTGCTGCATCGTTATCCCCAAGAGTGAGCTGATTATCCATGAAAATCCGTATCTACCCCCTTCACCTCGTTGTCGTCCTTATTTCACTGCTCCTGCTCATCGTTGCCGGTACGGCTACTGGTGGTGACCAGGTTGACGAGAAACGCAACAAACTGATCGGTTATATGCTGGGCAAGCAATTGCCGTCGCTCCATTTCAGCGATAAAGAGATGAATGATCAACTCTCTCTGGCCGCCTTCGATCTCTATCTGAAACAACTGGATTTCCAGAAGCGCTTTCTGCTTAGAGAAGACGTGGACGAGTTGCAAGCGTATGCCGATAAAATCGACGACAACCTCATCAACGGTTCCATCATCTTGCCGGAAACCGGCTATGTGATCCTGAACGAACGGGTTCGTCAGGTGGAGGCGATGGTGGAGAGGCTGATGAGCGGGCGACTGGATCCCGAGGAGCCGGAGCCCTTCGAATCAGACCCGGAGAAGTTGGATTTCTGTCTTGACTCCCGTGAGCTCGAAGAGCGCTGGCGCCTCATTCTCAAGTTTCAGGTATTGACCCGCTATCTGGACCTGGAAGAGCAGCAAAAAAGTGACGGGTTGAGCGTCGATCCCGAAGCGCTCTGGCAAGAGTCCAGAGAACGGGTGAGGAAGCGATTTGCCAATTTCTTTCACCGTCTTCACCAGGAAACGCTGCAGGATCATTACGATCGGTATTTCAACGCGGTGGCCCGGGCCTTCGATCCGCATACCAATTACATGGCCCCGGACAGCAAGGAGGATTTCGATATCCATATGCGCGGCAGCCTCGAAGGAATTGGGGCCTTGCTGCGCGAAGAGGATGGGTACATCAAGGTGGTGCGGATCATCCCCGGCAGCGCATCGGCCCGGCAGGGGCGGCTGCAGGCCGAAGACATCATCCAGGCGGTGGCCGAGGGTGAGGAGGAGCCGGTGGAAATTACCGACATGCGGCTTCGTGACGCCGTTCGGCTGATTCGCGGGCCGAAGGGGAGCGAAGTTCGGCTGACCGTACGCAAGCCGGACGGGACTAAGGACATCATTCCAATCGTCCGGGACGTGGTGCAGATTGAGGAGACATTCGTCAAACACGCCGTTATCACCGCTGCCGGTCACCGCTTCGGCTACATCAGGATCCCCAGTTTCTATCGCGACTTCGACAATAACGGCGAACAGGAGCAGGGACGAAATTCCACCGATGATACGCGAAACGCGATCGTCGAGCTGAAGAACCAGGGGATCGAGGGTATCATTCTCGATCTGCGTGACAATGGTGGCGGCTCCTTGGTCGACGCCGTGGACATCACCGGTCTGTTCATCAATTCCGGGCCGGTGGTCCAGGTGAAGAACAGTTACGGACTCAAGCGCGTGCTCGAAGATGAAGACAGTACGCTCGATTACGGCGGCCCGCTGGTGGTCCTGGTCAACCAGTTTTCCGCTTCGGCTTCCGAGATCGTCGCTGCCGCCCTGCAGGATTACCGGCGAGCCGTCATTGTCGGCGGCAAACATACGCACGGCAAAGGGACGGTGCAGACGATCGTCGATCTCAATGAGAATATCCCGTTGTTTCACCTGCGCCGTTATGAAGATCTCGGTGCCCTGAAGGCGACCATCCAGAAATTCTACCGGGTCAACGGCGGTTCCACGCAATATCGCGGCGTCGAGCCGGATATCATTCTGCCCAGTCTCTTTCAACATCTCGAATCGGGCGAACAGTATCTCGATTACTCCCTGCCCTGGGACCAGGAGGAGCCGGCTGCCTATCAAAGCTATGCTGACATGGTTCCCGACTTGGCAACCATAGTGCAGCGCAGCCGGGAGCGGGTTGCCGCCTCCGAAGGGTTGCGCCTCATTGAGGAGGAGGCCCAGCGTAGTGCCCTGCGCAGCGAGCAGACGGTGCTGACGCTGGATCTCGACTCGATGCGGAGTCGGCGGGAGGAAGAACGGCAGGCGCGGGATCGGGTCGGAGCCCACTACCAGCGGCTGGAAGAGGAGCGGCAACTGGTGGGTGAGGAGACCGGCGAAGACCGTTTGTCGGATGGGCAGGAAGAGGATGCAGGTGATTGGCTGGAATCCCTGGACACCGATCCTTACATCGACGAGGCACGGATGATCCTGCGCGATCTTGCCGTCCTGTCGGCTCCCTGACCGAACCCGGCGGCCTGCTGAACGGACGCCCATTCCGGCGGTTTCCTCCACAATTAGTCTTGAAAAAGCAACACAAAAGTGCTAGTTATCTGCTTTTGTGAATGGCCATTCATTCAGGATCAGAGAACCGTTTGAGATCCTTGCACATCAGGGATCAGGGTACCGTACTGCCGGCATGAAAATCGCTGAAGCGTTGCATAACCATAGGCATACCATTGTCGATAAATGGGTCGCCTATACCTTGAAAACCTACCAGGCCACTGAATTCCTGCAAAGAGAGCAGGACCGCTTCGCCAACCCGATCGGTTCGACGGTGCGATCGTCGTTGAAGCAGCTGTTTTCACTGTTGGTTCAGGGAAGTGAAGCCACGGGTGTCAACGAACCCCTGGCCACACTCATGCATCTGCGGGCCGTTCAGGATTTCACACCGTCCCAGGCCGTGGCGCCGCTCAACGCCGTCAAGCATATCAGCCGAGAGGTTCTCGGCGCTGACAAACAGACCAAAGCACTGATCAACGATCTCTATGATTTCGAGTTTGCCGTCGATCTGGCGGTACTTGCCGCCTTCGACTTGTACATGCAATGTCGGGAAAAGGTGTATCGGATCCGGATCGATGAAGTCAAGTCCGGGTCGCATATCCTCACAGACAACGCTTGTCCATCAAAAGCGTTGAAGAA
>JAUVWB010000188.1 GCA_030604345.1 Desulfofustis sp.
CCGCTGAAACAACCAGAGCATGTAGCAGACCCCGACCACGAGCGTGGTCGCCGCCAGCACCCCGATCGCCACGTTGAACTTGACGGCGCCGAGAATAATCAGAAACTCGCCGATGAAACCGCTGGTCCCGGGCAAGCCAACCGAAGCGAGCATGGCCACGGCGAAAAAGACCGCCAGAATCGGCGCCCGAGAGGCCAGTCCCCCGAACGAATCAATCTGCCGGGACTCGCTCTGTTCCTCAACCAAACCGAGTAGCAAGAAAAGCAAGCCGGTGCTGGTGGCATGGGCGACGATCTGGTAGAGGGTCCCGGTCAGGGCCTGGACATTGAGACAGAAGACGCCAAGAGCGATAATCCCCATATGTGAGGCGGAGGAAAAAGCCAGCAACCGTTTGAAATCATTCTGCGCCAATGCCGCCAAACCGCAATAGAGCATGGAGATGACACCGGCCCAGCTGAACAGCAACGCATAGCGGACCAGGCTTTCGTCGAAGACCGGCAACACAAAACGGATAACTCCGTACACACCGATCTTGGCCATGATCGCCGAAAGCACGAAGGTGGTGGCGGCAGGTGCCTCGGTATAGGCGTCGGGCAGCCAGGTATGAAAAGGGAAGAGCGGGATCTTGATGGCAAAGGCCGCCATGAACCCGAAAAAGGCCAGCGTGGCGCCCGGTCCGCTCAAAGAGAGATCGGTCAAGGCAGCCATGGCGAAGCTCCACTGACCGGTCTGAGCGTGGTGCGCCAGGCCGAGATAGACGATGGAGGCCAGCATCAGCAGGGAACCGGTTATGGTGTAAATGGTGATCTTGATGGTTGCCGGCAGCCGCCTGGGTCCGCCGTAAAGGCCGATCATGAAGAAAATAGGCAGCAGCATGACCTCCCAAAAGACGTAGAACAACACCATGTCGGCAGCGCATACCGCACCGATCATGGCTCCCTGCACCAATAGCAGATTTCCGTAATAGCCCTTCTGTCTGGTTCGAAACAGCAGGTAGACGAGGGGGAAGAGCAGCCCCGCCGCCATCAGGACCAGGAGGCTGATGCCGTCGACGCCGAGGTGATACCTGATACCGAACGACTCGAGCAGCGGTCGCTGCTCGACAAAGGCCAACACCACCGAAGGGTCAAAGGAAAAAAAGAGCTTCAGGCTGAGCAGGGCCACCACTGACGAGCCGGCCAGACCGAACGCCCGGGCCGCGTCCCTGCCGAACGGCAGGAGCAGGATCGCCAAGCCGCCGAGAATCGGCAGAAAGATCATGACGGACAACATGTTATCAAGCATGATTCACCCGTTAGAAGTTCAGTGACTGGGACAGCAGTAGACTCATGATACTCAACCCGATGACCATGTAAACGGCGTATACCCTGACATAGCCCACCTGCAGCACCTTGAAGACGAGCCCTGCCATCCGGTATAACCAGGCAACCCCGCGGACCACACCATCAATCAGATACGGTTCCGCCAGCCGCTGGATCGTCTGTCCGGCAGTACGATAAGGTCGCACCACCATGGCGTCGTAAAACTCATCCACATAGAATTTATGCTGGGCGAACTTCCTGAATCCCCGGTAGCTCGGTTTTTCGGCGCCGGCAGCGAATTTCCGGTAGGCAACGGTGATACCGATGAGAAATGCCAAAACACTCGCACCGATGGCCATAAGTTCGGTGCTCACAGAACCGTGCGGGTGCGTTTCCGTCAAAGAGGGAGCCAGCCAGTGCGAGACCTGCTGGTGCCCACCGAACAGCGCCGGCAGGTTGAGAAATCCGGCAAAAAGCGCGCCGACAGCCAGGACCAGCAGGGGCACGGTCATCACCTTCGGCGACTCGTGAGCGTGGTCATACGATTCCCGTTCCCGGGGTGTTCCATGGAAGACTACGAAGATCAGGCGGAAGGTATAATAGGCGGTGATTCCGGCAACCAGTACGCCGAGCAGCCAGATCCCGGTATGGCCGGAGGCGAGCGCCGCGTAAAGGATTTCATCCTTGCTGAAAAAACCGGCAAACGGCGGACATCCGGCGAGCGCCAGGGCACCGATCAGCATGGTCCAGTAAGTGACCGGCAGCTTACGCTTCAAACCACCCATCTGCCAGATATCCTGGCGATGGTGCAGGGCAATGATCACCGAGCCGGCCCCGAGAAAGAGCAACGCCTTGAAGAAGGCATGGGTAAAGACGTGGAAGATGCCGGCCGAATACGCAGCCACTCCGACCCCGACAAACATGTAGCCAAGCTGGCTGACCGTCGAATAGGCGAGGATCTTTTTGATGTCATTCTGGAACATCCCGAATATCGCGGCAATCAGCGCGGTGAGGACGCCGACCCAAGCCACCACCAGACCGGCGATTTCCACCTGAGCGTAGAGGAAACTGAACCGGGCGACCATGTAGACACCGGCGGTAACCATGGTTGCCGCATGGATCAGGGCCGAAACCGGCGTCGGCCCGGCCATGGCGTCGGGCAGCCAGACATAGAGCGGGATCTGGGCCGACTTTCCGGTGGCGCCGACAAAGAGCAGCAGGCAAATGATCAGGCCGAGCGCCGGCGTCAACAGATGGGCATTGGCCTGCAGAGAGAGGTAATCAAAGCCGTCGGCGCCGATAGCCCAGAAGAGGAAGGCCAGGCCCAACACGAAACCGAAGTCACCGATACGATTGACGATGAAGGCCTTGTTGCCGGCAACCACATTGTCGCGATCATCAGAGTAATAACTGATCAACAGATACGAGCACAGTCCCACACCTTCCCAGCCGACAAACAGTACCAGCGGCCCGTCGCCGAGGACCAGGATGAGCATGCTGCCGATAAAGAGATTGAGATAGGAGAAAAATTTCCCGAAACTCGCGTCACCGGCCATGTAGCCGATGGAGTAGATGTGAATGAGTGAGCCGACAAAAGTGACGAACAGCAACATCAAGACACTGAGCGGATCGGCGAGAAACCCCATGCTCACCTTGAGATCTCCGACGCTGAACCAGGTGTAGACCTGATGATTGAGAAACCGCTGTTCGGCCGGCAGCGAGGACAAGCTGAAGAATACGGAGAGGGCGAGGAGAAACGAGAGGATCGGTCCGATGCAGCCGATGATGCCGTATACCCGTTCGGGGAACCGCCGGCCCCGGCGACCAGACAGGTGCAGCAAGCCGAGCAGCAGCGCTCCGGTCAGCGGCAGCAGGGGAATGAGGCCGAGGGATATGAGGTTTCCTTCCATCTGATCACCCTTTCAGCAGGCTGAATATATTGGTATCGAGATTGCCCTTGTGCTTGTGCAGCAGGATCACCACCGCCAGCGCCAGCGCCGCCTCAGCGGCAGCCACCGCCATGACCAGCAAGGCCAGGACGTGGCCGTCCATACTCTGGTGCAACCGGGCCACCGCCACGAAGCCGAGGTTGGCGGCATTGAGCATGAGCTCGATGGACATGAAGACAACGAAGACGTTACGGCGGGAAATAACACCGAGCACACCGAGGCAGAACAACACGATACTAAGCGACAGATAGTGTTCGATCACCGGTTCACCCCCTCTTCCCAGCCAGGACCACGGCTCCGACCAAGGCCACCAGCAACAGGATCGACACGATTTCAAAAGGCAGTAACCACTGCTGGAACAGGACCTTGCCCACTTCACGGACTTCCCCGAAGCCAGCTGCGGGGACTGCGGTCTGCTGCTCCGGCAAGGTTTGGACAATATTGAGCAACAACCCGGCCACCGGTGCCAGAACGACGATGCCGCCGGCCAGATAAAACCATCGACCGGTATCGACCGGCAGGTCTTTTTCCTGGATGTTGAGAAACATGATGATGAACAGAATCAGAGACATGATGGCACCGGCATACACGATGAGCTGAATGGCAAAAATCAGCTTGGCCGACAACAGGGCGTACAGGCCGGCCAGTGCGATCAGTGTCACCACGAAACTCATGGCGCCGTTCATCGGGTGACGGAACAAAATCAGGCCCAGCGAGCCCAGTACCGCCAGTAGGGCCAAGCCGAAAAAAAGGTATGTGGCGATCATCTGCTTACCGTGCCCCCTTCTGATAGATCTCCTCGTCGTAGGCTCCCGGTGTCTCCAGCAACTGCTCCAACCCAATCAGTAACGATTGGCGATCACTGCTGTTGACCGAAAATATCCCGGTATCCATCCTGATGGCGTCCATTGGGCACGCCTCGACGCAATAACCACAATAGATGCATTCCAGCAGATCAATTTCAAAGCGCGCCGGCATTTTCTCCGACCTGCCGTCAAACCGTTCCCCGGCCTCGATTCTGATGCAATTGGAGGGGCAGTTGGTTTGACACAGGAAACAGGCGACGCACTTGACCGTACCGTCCTGATGCCGGGTCAGGCGGTGCCGCCCCCGCCAGCGCGCCGGGATGTCCGGTTGCACTTCCGGGTAATGCCGGACGTAGAGTCGGGAATTGTCGAGGAGATTGC
>JAUVWB010000069.1 GCA_030604345.1 Desulfofustis sp.
AGCGCGCCTGCTGCCCCGTCGTGTTGCCATAGACCACGGCAAACTCTTCACCGCCGTAACGGGCGCAGAGATCGCCGGGGCGGTTGGTGAATCGTTGCAATACCATAGCCAGAGATTTGAGACATTCATCTCCGGTCAGGTGGCCGTAGGTGTCGTTGAGCAGCTTGAAATGATCGATGTCGATGATGACCAGGCTGATCGGCAACTTGAGTCGGGCGCACCGTTTCCCCTCCTGCTCCAGGAATTCATCGAGGTATCGACGGTTGGCAATGCCGGTCAGGCCGTCGAGGCGGGAGGTGTTCAGCACCTGCTCCTCAGCCAGCTTCCGCTCGGTGATGTTCTGATGAGAGACCACGAAATAACTCGTCGCACCTGCAGTAAAAGGGGTGACCCGCATCATGAACCACCGTTTCACCTGCGGGCTATGGCAGGGGTACTCCAGGTAAAACAAGTCCCGGGTCCCGCTGATGACGTGGCGGATCCCGATGGCCGCCAGGTGGCCGAATTCGTCGCCCCTCATGGCCGATTCGTCGCAGACCGTGAGGTAGTTCACCTGCCGCCAATCGTCGCCAACGATCAGACAATTGTTTTGCCGAGCGAACGCGTCCCAGCTCCGGTTGGCGTAGACGATGGCGCCTTGCGTGTCGATGACGACAATGTGCTCGGTGATGGCATCGATGACGCGGCTGAGAAAATCGTACGTTTCGATCATGATCTTCCTCTCGGGCTTCGGTCGTTGTCCGGGGCTGAACCAATGGTATTGTGCCGATGCCTCGGACTACCCGAGGGCGTAAGCCACTGCCTGTTCGGCATGGATCCTGGTGGTGTCGAACAATCGTACACCCGTATGAGCTTGGTTTACCAGTATGCCGATCTCGGTACAACCGAGAATCACCGCCTCGGCACCCCGTGTCGCCAGCGAATCGATGATATCGAGATAGACCTGGCGTGAGGCGTCTTTGACCGTGCCGAGGCAAAGTTCGTTGAAGATGATGTCGTGCACCCGTTGCCGTTCTGCCGGGTCCGGCACCAGAACGGTGAGCCCGTGCCGCTGGCTGAGTCGATCCTTGTAGAATTCCTGCTCCATGGTGAAGGCGGTGCCGAGCAGGCCGACGGTCTTGATGCCGCATCGACCGAGCTCTGCGGCGGTGGCATCGGCGATATGCAGGACCGGGATGGAGAGTGCGCCGGCGATCTGCGGTTCCACCTTGTGCATGGTGTTGGTGCAGATCAACAGGAAATCGGCGCCGGCCGCCTCGACGCCCCGGGCGGCAGCAGCCAGTATGTCGCCCATCGCCTGCCAGTCCCCGCGTCGCTGCAGTTCCTCGATCGGCGCAAAATCGACGCTGTACAAGGCGATCTTGGCCGAATGAAAGCCGCCGAGCCGCTGCTTGACGCCTTCGTTGATGATTCGATAATAGCCGATGGTGCTCTCCCAACTCATGCCACCCAGCAAGCCGATGGTCTTCATGTCTCATTGTTCCGTTTTCAGGTCGTCGTGGTAACAGGAGCATCAGGTGCTCCCGATAGCCTCAGGAGGTTCGCTGCATGCCGGCGGTGAAGATGCCGGCGCCGATCAGGGCTGTTCCGCCGCAGCGCTCAAGCCAGCGGCGGATCGGCGGGCGGATGATGAACTCCCGTAACTGGCTGGCAAACAGGGCATACAAGAGGGCATTGAGCAGAGCCAGGACCAGGAATGATCCGCCGAGCAGGAGTAGCTGGGGCAGCATGGGGAGATGCCGGTCAACGAATTGCGGCAGAAAAGCGACGAAGAAAGCGATGCTTTTCGGGTTGAGTGCGGTAACCACAAAAGATCGGCGAAAGAGCGAATGGGTCGGCGCAGGCGCCGCCGCTGCCGGATTCTCGCAGCCCGCCGGCGCCGGTCTCCATAAGGTGATGCCCAGATAGATCAGATAGAGGGCCCCGATCCACTTACAGACCATAAACAGCGTTGCCGAAGCGCTCATGATCGCCCCAAGCCCCAGCAGCGACCCGGTCATGGCTGCCAGGTCGCCGCAGACGACGCCGGTTGCCAGGGGAATCACCGAACGGCGACCATGGGCAACCGCCTGGCTGACCACCAGAATAATGGTTGGCCCGGGAATGACGAGAATGAGCGTTGTCGCCAGGAGATAGGCGATCCACAACTCCGTATTCATGCCGACTCCTTTTCTTGAGGACTGAGGGACCCGGCTTCAGCGGTGCGCCGGGTGCGGCTGCATTGGCGGATCAGTCATGGACCGCCTGGCGCAGTGCAGCATCGCGATGGTATGTCATACCATTCTCCGGCGCAACCAGACAAGGTCGGTGCGGCGCAAACTGCTCTGGTCCTGATGGAACTATACTACCCGGGCAGGAGAAGGACGAAGGAATTGTCATGCGGCGGCCTTTTTGTCTCTCAATGGCTTGGGAGACCTGCAAAAACAGCAGGGCAAGAGAAAAAGGGTGCTCATTGTTACTGATCGATGTATGGGAGAAGTGATAATAAAAGCTTGCCCAGGGCTCCGGGCGAAGCCTTTGATCGGGCTGCCCAGAGCCCTTGTTCATGGGTTCGATAGGATGCACCAGGAGATAGTCGTGTTATGATGAGACAGGATATCCAGATACGTGAAGAGACCGATGCCGATAGTGACGTCATTGCCGAAGTGACCGTCGCCGCCTTCGCACCTTTGGCCATAAGCAACCACACCGAATCGTATATCATCGAGGCCCTGCGTGATGCGGGGGCGCTGACCATATCGCTGGTCGCCGAGGTGGACGGCCGGGTGGTTGGTCATCTGGCCTTCTCCCCCGTCGCCATAGCCGATGGCACCACGGGCTGGTACGGGCTGGGGCCGCTTTCGGTGCAGCCGGGCTATCAGCGAAGCGGGATCGGCTCGGCTCTGGTGCGTGCGGGACTGGCACGATTGCGGGAACTGAACGCCAAAGGCTGCTGTCTGGCCGGGCACCCCGATTATTACCCGCGGTTCGGGTTCGTCAATGTACCCGGGCTGGTCCACGAGGGAATTCCGCCCGAGGTATTTTTCGCCCTTTCCTTTGATGGTCATCTGCCCCGGGGAGTCGTCACCTTTCATGAAGCTTTCAGGACCACCGGAGCCCCGCTGGCGACGGATGGCGGTGCTGCCGCGACGGCCAGCACCGAGAGGTAAGGCGATGATGACGGTGAAGCGTGTCTTTTTGTCGTTCCTGTTGCCTCTTCTCAGCGGGTGTGTCGGCATCCCTGCCGGGGTGGAGCCGGTTGATGATTTCGAACTTGAGCGCTACCTCGGCACCTGGTACGAGATCGCCCGCCTCGATCATTCATTTGAGCGCGGCCTGACCAACGTCTCCGCGCAGTACAGTCGCCGTGACGATGGTGGCGTGCGGGTGCTGAATCGCGGCTATTCCGCAGCCGACCAGAGTTGGCAGGAAGCGGAAGGGCGGGCCTACTTTGTCGACTCACCCTCCCTTGGCTACCTGAAGGTATCCTTTTTCGGTCCGTTTTACGGCTCCTATATCATTTTCGAACTTGATAGGGAGCATTATCACCATGCTCTGGTCTGCGGTCCCGACACCTCATACCTGTGGATCCTGGCCCGCCGGCCGGAGCTGGCGGAGAGGGTCAAGCTGACGTTGACCGCTCGGGCGGCGGCAGCCGGTTTCGATGTCAGCCGGTTGATCTGGGTGGAGCACGATGTTCAGGCGGCGGACCCTGCGGTGAGAAAGCCGTGAAGCAGGGGTAGTGTGTCGTGGTCAGGGAAAACCGATCAGCACCGAGGTCATCGCCACCGAACTCACCACTTCCGCGTTGATGAAGTGCGCCGGCTCGTCCTGGCCCTGCACGGCTAGGGTGTAGAGCAGCGGCAGGTAGTGTTCGTCGGTGGGGATTGCCAGGTGGGCATCGTCCCCCAGTCCTCGGTAATCAATCAACGCCTGGTGGTCGCGCTCACGGATGAGCCGCTGCAGTTTGCGATCGAACGCTTGAGCCCAGCCATACGGGGTCGGGTTGTTGAAATTGAACAGGCCCAGGTGGTGGACCATGTTGCCGCTGCCGACCAGGAGAACTCCTTCGTCGCGCAAAGGAGCCAGCGCGGCGCCGAGCCGGTAATGGGCGGCGGGCGACAGCTCGGTGTCGAGGCTGAGTTGCAGCAGGGGTATGTCCGGGGTTGGATACATAACCGCCAGCACACTCCAGGCACCGTGATCGAAGCCGCGCGTGGGATCGAGGTGAACGGTGGCCTGTGGCGCCAGCAGCCGGGCTATTTCGCCGGCCAGCTGCGGGTCGCCGGGAGCGGGATAGCGGACCTGATAGAGCTGGTCGGGAAACCCGTAAAAGTCATGAATAGTATCGGGATGATGGGCGGCGGTCACCGCCGTACCCCGGGTCTGCCAGTGGGCCGAGATGCAGACCAGGGCACGCGGTCTCGGCAGCCGCCGGCCCAGTTCCTGCCAACCGCGGTGGAAGCGGTTGGGATCGATGGCATTCATCGGGTTACCGTGCCCGACGAAAAGAGCCGGCATGCGTTTGACGGTAGTCATGGTCTCAGGATGATGTAGGGGTTGTCGGCTGGTGGTCCCCGGCCTGACCGATACGATCGGCCGGGGACGAAACACATGATCAGGCCCGCTTGACCAGTTTGATCAGATACAAGAGCACGACGGCGCCGACCACGGCTGTCACCAGCGAGCCGAACAGACCGCCCAGGGCGATGCCGAACAGGCCGAAGAGCCAGCCACCGAGAACGGCGCCAATCACGCCGACCACCATGTTGCCAAGAAGGCCGAAGCCGCCGCCTTTCATGATGCGACCGGCGAGCCATCCGGCAGCCAGGCCGATCAGTAGGAAGAGGAGTAAGGATTGCGGTTCCATAGTTATTCCTTTTTCGTCTGGGGTGATACGTCACCGGTGATCTGTGAGATCAAACCGGTGATGTCTGTAGTCCGACCATCTGTTCGATGCGACCCGTTACCTCCGGGGAGAGGTGCAGCCCGGCGGCCACGTTTTGCAGACAGGCTCGTTCCGCCGGAGTGTTCACTTCATGGGGTTCTGATCCTTGATGATGTCGCGATTGCACCGTTTCGCCACGGTCCTTGACGGGGTTGGCGTGTCCCCTCCCTTCCTCCCGGTGAAAAGGCTTGAATACCGTCACGCCGAGGGCAAGCAAACTCTGCGATCGCCGCCGATCTTATCGCTGATATCGAGGAAGATATGGTGACACAATAGGCATTGTCACGCAAAAGTAATCAGCCAAAACAAAGGTGGAAGTACTGTGGGTTCAACCGGATTTAACGCATGTGCATGACGTTGCGGGACAACCTGCCGGCGACGGGCATCGTTTGCATGCGCTGCTCTTCGGCCTGATCGCCGTTACACAGGTGCGGATATCCCGACCGCAACCCTGTGGGCCTAGGGCCTAAGCTGTTCCACGTCGGGCCTCCGGGAGGCGTATTCCTGCAATACCCTCGCCTCCTCGGTTGAAGATGCGTACGTTTGAGCCGGATGAGCCGTACTTTGTATGCGGAGTGGCCGGTCGTTCCCCTTTGCTCGAGTAAACCCCGGGACGGGTTTCGGTTCCTATTGACGACGCCGGGAAGCGCAGTGATCAACGGAACCGTTATCCCGGGTCTGCGGCTCAACGGAGGTGGAAACCGTGGCGGCCATATAATGGCTGCTGCGCAGGAGGAACCGTTTCTCAATACCGTGCCACAAGAGGGTGGCGCTGGTCATGGTCAGCACAACCGTAACGGTGAGAAAGAGCCAGGGGGAGTCGTTCAGCCGGCCGTTGTGCCATAAGAGCTGGATGAGAGGAAAATGCAGGATGTAGACGCCATAGGAAAAGTCGCCGTAACGGCCGGCCGGAATCACCGGCCCGAAGAGCGCGAAGAAAACGACCGTGGTTGCCAGGGCGAAGGGTTCCAGGGCCGGCAGCGGCAAGAAGGCACGATCGACCAGGAGCAACAGCAACGCCGGGATCAGGAACTGCCATCGCCATTTTTCCAGCCAGGGGAGATAGTAATAGAAGAAGGCGCCGGCTAAAAAATAGCCCAACTGCCCCGGCAATTGCCGGCCTAGCTGTTCGTACAGGGCGAGGCCGGTCCGCTCGGCCAGGGAGGCGCAGATCAGCGCGTAGACGATCGATAGACCATAACCGCTGAAGAGAACCGTTAATCGCCCGAAGCGTTTGAAGAGCAGGATGAACAAGGGGACGCTGAGGTAGAAAAGCACTTCTATTTTCAGGGTCCACAGGGCGCCGTTTATCGCGGTCATCCGGTTGCCCTCGAAGACGCCTGGCAACGTCGGTTGAAGAAAGTTGAGGAAAACGAGGTTGGCCAGCAGGTAGCGGAGCCAGTCCTGAGAGAAGTACGTGGCGGCTGATTCGGTGCTGACCGCAACCAGGCCGAAAGCGGCCACGACTATTACGGTGGCGTAGGCGGGGTAGATGCGCCTGAGCCTTTTGCCGGCATAGCGGGTCAGCGAGCTGGAGCGCTCGCAACTCATGAAGATAAGGAAGCCGCTGATGACAAAGAAGGACTTGACTGCCACGGCTGAAGAGAGAAAACGGGTCAAGGTTTCGAGTTGCGGCAACCCGGAGAGTTCGTGACAGTGAACGAGGCAGACCGTACCGGCGAACAGCAGGCGGAGCAGATCGAAATTGTTGCGGTTCAGCCGGGGACTCTGGGGGGTGACCATTCCGTTCACCAGCGAAAATCAGGGGATCGTTTTGTCGAATTGAACGCCACGATCCTACACCTGCTCGGCTGTTGCGGCAATGACCGATATGATTCACGGCGCTTTTTTCGGGGCGTGTTGTTGGGTGCCAGGGACACGCAGTTCATCACGGATGGCATAGAGCCAGTCGGCACTGGAAACGGCGGGTTCGTTGCCACATTGCACCAGATACTCTTTACCGGTGAGGCTGCTCCTGGTGGCCGCATGGGTGATGAAATCTGCTGTTGTTTCGATCAACCCCCTTTCTTTGACGGCATGATATTTGCGTTCGATATGGCGGGCCGCGTCGTTGGCCCGGTGCCACACACCGTTGCGCTTGAACCGGCAATCGGATAGCGCGATCATGTCCAGGAGCAGTCGGATTTCGGCAACGCTATCAGACTCGGGAGATGCCGATTGATCGGTGCTGGCAGGGGCTTCGGAGGGCAGTAGGATAGACAGGACGCAGAGTACCGCAAAAAGCAGCTGACAACGGGCGTGGTGGCGCCTGTTCGTTTCCATGGTTCCGTCCTCATTCCGCCAGAATCGCGGCGATCAGTTCCTCGCGCTCCCGTTTGGTCAAATAGGGGCGCATCCGGGCGTCGAGCAGCTTGTCCTGTTTCCTGCGTCGTTTGCTGAGGGCCTGTTCCACCATGCCGAACAGCGAGTCGATATCGACGGGTTTGGTCTGAT
>JAUVWB010000271.1 GCA_030604345.1 Desulfofustis sp.
GGGGGATGGTGTCATGGCTCTTCTCCCGGATCAATGCTTGTATGAGTGAGATATTCTTTTCTTAAAATTCCGTGCGGGTGATGCATGTGCTGGACTGGTTACTGAGAGGAGCGCACGGGGTCTTGGTGCTCATGCCGGCTCAGATAGACCAGAAAACGTTCCATGGCCACGGTAATGTGCTCCTCGACAACCGTTCTGATCGTGTCGCCGTCAGGTTCGGCAGCGCTGAAGAGTGCGTAGATTCGCTGATGAACGCCATAAGAATTTTCCAGGTTCTCCTGATAGTAGCGGTACGAAAACCGATGCCACAAATTCTGCATGCGCAGCGTCTGCAGGGTGTCGATCAACAAGTCGTTTCCCGAGGCGGCAATGAAAATTTCATGGAAATGCAGATGGTGTTGATAGTAGGCTCCCGTGTCCTGGTGAGCCACGGCATCCTTCATCCGCTCCAGGACCGCTGCCAACTCCTGCCGATGCTGGTCGGTCATGACCCCGGCGGCCAGGCGGGCCGCCAACCCCTCCAGCACGGCGCGCACCGGGAAATGGTTTTGGATGTCCTTGAACGTGATACGCTTGACGAAGGTGCCGCGCCGCGGCACGATGTCCACCAATCCTTTTTTTTCCAATTCACGAAAGGCTTCCCGCAACGGTGATCGACTGACGCTGTAGCGTGACTGCAGCTCCTGTTCCACCAATTGCTCCCCTCCCCTGAAGTCACCCTCAAGGATCGCCTTGGTCAGTAAAGCCGCCACCTGGGCACCAAGGCCCAGTGGCTTTTGTTTGCTATCGCCAGACGTTGGCAAACCCATTGATTCTCCCTATTATTCTCTGCTGCTTCATGGCCTAGCATGAAGCAGTGCCGACCGTTGCCGTTATGACGATTGTTGGCGGGATTCGCCACAGGCCATATTGTCGATTTTGCTATTGTCGACAATTTATCTGCTAACGCTGGAACGGGCAAGAAAAATCGCCGTCGTTGATAATTTCTCCGCTCTTTTTCTCATGACTGATACCGCTCCCTCAAGGCTGGCCAACTCTGCCGGAAATACCATTTCCAAGAGTACATAAGGTTCATCCGACTCAAACAATCGGGGAGGCGGAGGGTATCGACGGAAAACGGTTCGCTGAGGCCCGCAGGGGTGCGGCCAGGACGCCCGCACCTGACCGAGAGGCCAGGGATGGCCTGTCGGTCGGTCACGGTGGGCTCGTCACAAACCGAGCTCCTGGTTGACCAGAATGATTTTAATCCGGTGTTTCGGATAGGACTTTTCGGTGATCGTCCAGGTATTGCAGATGCGATCGGGGCTTCGACAGTCATGACAAAAGGAGGTCTTACGACACGGAGTCTTCCAGCCGCTGTGCCGTATAGCGTTGAGTGGTGCGGCATAGTTCCTGATTCGCTGCATCCCCTCCGCCACATCCTTGACCAGCTTGTTTCTGCCGATGACCAAAACCACCGTTCGGGGTCCGAAGGTCAATGCTCCAACCCGGTTGCCGACCATATCCAGATTGACCAGTTGACCGCTCTCCGTGACCGCGTTGGTGCCGGTCAAAAACAGATCGACCAGCAGGGCCTGTCGCCGCCGTTCGATCAACGTCTCCCGAGGTATCCCCGGTGCAAAGGTCTCAATCACCTCCACCTCCGGCTGCCGCTTCAATTCCTCCAGTATCCCCGTTGCGTGCAGACTCATCGAATCGGCCCAGGAAGCAGAGGTCAGCGGTACGGCGGGCCTGATCGTCTCAAAAAAAACAGCGCGAGCCGCCTCGGCAGTATCAACCAGGTGGACTTCGAAATTGTTTTTTTCCAGAGCATCCTTACATTGGTGCAAACGTAGTTTCCAGAAGTGATCCTGCCAGTTTTCCATGTGTTACCTCGCCATGGTTGGTGTGGTTGGGAAGAATCATCCCTGATCGTCTCTCAGGTGCCTTGGTGATACCTTCTTCTGCACCACTTTTCAAGATACCGCTGAAACGGTTCCCTATTACCCCATGCGTGTACCATGCATGCAAAGGTGAGATTCATCCAACTCAAGCGTTGATATCTACGACCGGATTCTTTGCCAGTAACCCTAAAAGGTATCAATCCGGATGAGTCAATCAAGCCGGATGAACCACCCAATCGTGACTCAGGCCGTCAAAGGAAGAGCAATCTGTTTGACAGGGCGCCCCTGCCGAATTATAGACTGAAGATCGGGAAGGATATTCAAGCCATGAAAAAAACAGGAGAGTCACGATGACTTTTGTTAAAGAAGTCAAAGAATTCGCGATGCGAGGAAACGTTGTCGACATGGCCGTCGGCATCATCATCGGCGCCGCCTTCGGGAAGATCGTCACCTCGTTGGTGAACGATGTCATCATGCCGCCAATCGGGCTCGTCCTGGGCAACGTCGACTTCTCCCAACTGAGCGTTACCCTCCGCGAAGCCACCGCAGAAGCGGAAGCGGTTACGCTGAATTACGGGATGTTCATCAATACCGTCCTCGACTTCGTGCTGGTTGCCTTCGCCATCTTTCTGTTGATCAAACAGGTCAACCGTTTCAAGCGGCAACCCGAACCGTCAGCGGTGGAACCAACAACCAAAGAGTGTCCGAAATGTTGCAGCAGTATTCCGGTCAAGGCCTCCCGCTGCCCGTTTTGCACTTCTGAACTCGCCTAATGGGGATCGGCCCCCGCTGCTTCAGTTCCCGGCAACCACCGGCTCACCGCGTTGTTCCCGGACGAGAGCATACTCCCGTTTTCCGCGCACCATAAGAGGGTCGCATTCGATGTTCAGCAGCAGCGTAACCCACTGAAAGGATTATTCTGCTGCTTTTTTATGTCAGTTTTTCTTGACTGATGGAATTTTACCATTATATTCTCTCAAACCTTGTCGCAATCTCGCAACAATATTTTTTAATTAGTATTATCAATCATTTAAGCTCATCATAGAAGTTCCGCTCACCAGGTCGCGACAACCAGGCGCGGCGGCGGAGCTGATTTATGCTGGTCCCGTTTCGATCCATCATGAGTGCGTACCAGCAGCCCCTGAGAGGTTTTTCGTATGACGATACTTGAGGGCCTGTTATGGCTCACCCTGAATGTGTATCACGAAGCGCGCTCGGAGTCGCAGATCGGCCAGATGGCCATTGTCCATGTCACATTGAACCGGGCCCAGGAGCAGCGGATGCCGGTCAAGGACGTGGTGCGGCAACCATACCAGTTCAGCTGGACGTTCCAGAAAAATTCCTATCTCCCGGACGACCCGGATGCCTTTCTCAGGTGCCTTCGCTCGGTATTCCTTGCCTTGAAGACACCGGACCCGACCGCCGGTGCAACCCACTATCACCTCGATTCAATAACCCCTGAGTGGGCCTCGGACTAC